>NZ_JBEYFP010000904.1:0-2251 GCF_040634455.1 Kitasatospora sp. NPDC007106 | reverse complement strand
CTCGCTGCGGGCCGGCCTGCCGGAGGAACTCGCCTGGCCCGCCCTGGAGTCGGCGTACGCCGAGCTCGCGGCCGACGCCGCAGCCGACGCCGACTCCGGGGCGGACGCCGGTCCGGACACCGGGGCGGACGCCGGTCCGGACACCGGGGCGGCCGAGGACGAGGCCGAGGACGGACCGCTCCCCGGTGTGTCCGGGGTGACCTCCACCTGGCCGGTGCTGACCGTGTTCGGACGCACCCGCGCCGTCGCCGTCGCCCCGGACGGCGTCCGGGCCTCCTGCCGGTTCACCGTGCCCGACGGCGCCACCATGTTCGCGGTCCACTACGTCGGCGGCTCCTTCCTGGTCAGCTGGACCGTCAAGGACCGCCCCTACCACTGCGACACCGCCGTCTGGGCCGACCGCCCCGACGAGCCGTTCACCCCGGACGACCTGGGCGGTCTGGTGCCGTACGACGGCAGCCTGGACGGGGCGTTCGGCTTCCAGTTCGAGACCGCGGACGGCGGCGGACGGCACGGCGGCGAACGGGTGCTGCGCCCCGGCGGCACCGAAGGCATCGACCGCTACGAGCTGCAGCTCTCCGACGGCTCACGGACCTGGGCCAACGGCGTCTTCCGGCGCCGGCCGTGGGAGCTGCTGGAGCCGGTCACCGGCGAGTCCCGCGGGGCCGTGGAACTGCCGGACTTCCCGGGCCGCCCCGCGAGCGCCGACCCGGCCGCCGAGCCGTCCGAGATCGGCATGGCCCTGGACGTGGAGGCGCTGCAACTGGCGCCGCTGCCCGCCGGGACGACCGACTCGCCGCTGGGCAGCCGGGACGGGCTGGTCGGCACCCGGGTGCTGTACCGCACCCCCCACCGCAACCCCGCACCCGACCACTTCCTGCTGGAGAGCATCGACGGGCGCACCGCCCGCTTCGACATCGACCGCCAGGGCCAGCAGCCGTGGGGGCTGTGGGCACCGCCCCAGGGCGCGGTGGAGGACGTCGTCCTCGCCGAGGCCGAGACCCGCACCGGCGTCCGCGCCTACACCGCGGACGGCAGCCTGCTGTGGGAGCTGGACGGCCACCGCTCGCCCGCCAGCCGGTGGGCGAAGCGCGCCCGGCGCGTCACCGTCTCCAACGGCGTCGCCCTGCCGCCCGCCTTCTGGTACCTGCTGCGCACCCGGGACGAGGCCGGATCGCGGGCGCTGCGCGGCATCGGACGCACCGCCGCGGAGGCGCTGCTCGCAGCCGCCCGCAGCGGCGCCGGGGAGCTGCGCACGGCGATCGCCCGTGAACTGCCCGAGGTCACCGACCCGGTGCTGGTCGAGGCCGTCGCTGCGGTGGCCGTCCGGGCCGTCCGGGTCGAGGACCGCAGGCTCGCCCTGCACCACCGGGTCACCCTGCTCACCCAGGCGCCGCCGGCCCTGCCGGGCCGGTCCGCACCGGACACCGAGCTGATGCCCGCCCTGTTCGGGCTGGTCGGGACCGGGGACCGGGACCCGTGGCGGCACACTCCGGACGTACCGCTGCCGGCCACCCTGTCCGCGCTCGCGGCCGACGGCGCCTGCCTGGGCGGCACCCTCGCCGAGGAGGTGCGGCGGCTCTCGCCGCCGGCGCCGCCGCACGACTGGACGCAGTTGCTCGGCGCGATCGACGCCGCCGCCTGGCGGGCGGCCGTGGCGGCGACCGCGGACCCGTCGCGAGCCGCCCTGCTGGCGCTCCTGGACACCTGGGCGCACCAGCCGTTCGCCGCCGCCGGCAGCCGGTGGTGGGTGGGCCGGGCTCCCGCCGCGACCCTGGACGCACTGCGCGAGGACGGGACGGCGGTGGCCTCCGCCGCAGTGCAGGCCGGATCGTCGGAGCACTGGTTCGCCGCGCCCGCGTCCGGCACCGAGAACGCCGAGAACGCCCGGACGACCGTGATCACCGAGGGCGACCCGGTGGCGAGGGCCGTTCCGGAGGCCCAACTCGTCGTCGTCGCTCGGGACGACGCCGCGCGGCTGCGGGCCCTGCTCGCCGCGATCGACGCCCACGGACCGCTCCCCCTCCCGGAGGCCGCGGCCGCCCGGTTCGCCGAACTGACCGGCGTCCGGCGGGCGGTGGCCCGGCTCGTGGTGGCCGGCCTGGTCGCCGGGTCCGACCGCGAGGACCACCGCAGCCTGCTGCGCAAGGCTCCCTACCGGGCGACGCCGATGACCGTCGACGCCTACGACCGGCTGTGCGCACGGCTCGGCGGCGACGGCCGGCGGGCCGTCCTGGCGGCCGCGCTGCCC
>NZ_JBEYFP010000903.1:0-2261 GCF_040634455.1 Kitasatospora sp. NPDC007106 | reverse complement strand
TGGGACGTCCGGGGGCCGGCCCGCGGACCGGCCGGGGCGGGGTCAGCGCACGACGGCGGGCGCGAGTGCGGCGGCGGCGAGCAGGGCGGGACTGCCGGTGCCGTCGGCGGGGACGCGCCACAGGGCGGAGCCGTCGTCGCTGGCCAGGGCGTAGGCGAGGGTGTGGTCGTCGAGCCAGAGGGCCTGGTCGTCGATGCTGCGCTGCTCGGCGGTCGCGGTCTCGGCCATGGTCTTCAGGTCGAGGACGTGGAGCCGCCAGGGTTCGTCCTCGGACAGGCCGGGGACGCGTTTCTTGTAGGCGATCCGGGTGCCGTCGGGCGACAGGGACGGGCATTCGACGTTGCCGTGCAGGGTGGTGAGGGTGTGTTCGACGGCGTTGCCGGCGACCAGCCAGGTCTTCCCGCCGCTGGCGAGGGTGGCGTGGAAGTGCTCGTCGTCGGCGAAGGTGACGCCCCAGATGTTGGTGTCGGGGGCCTGGTGGGGCTTGCCGTCGACGGTGGCGGTGTAGGTCTCCAGGTTCTCCTGGAGGGTCCAGGTGCGGGTGTCGAGGATCGAGGTGCGGGTGGAGAAGTCGGTGCCCGCGTAGGAGTCGCCGCCGACGAAGACCGTCCAGGCCACCATGTGCCCGGAGGGCGAGACCCTCGTCCGGGTGGGGATGCCGGCCAGGTCGTAGTGACGCAGTTCGTGCAGGTCGCGGTCGAGGATCGCGACGCGGTAGGTGTCCTGCAGGACGCCGTGGACGGCCTGCAGGCAGCTGCCGGTGCCGGCGGCGGCGTGGAAGCGCAGGCAGTCGGGGGCGGAGACGGTGCGGGTGGCGCCGGGGTGGTCGAGCGGGACGGAGGCCAGTTCGTCGCGGTGCGGGCCCCAGATCATGCTGCGGAAGACCAGGCGCGGCCCGTCGGGCCGGGGGCCGAGGGTGACGGTGCCGGGTTCGCTCGGCGGGTCGTCCGCCGATGCCCGGCGGTCCTGCCGGGTGGTGTCGGCGGCGCGCAGCACCGTCCAGGTGCCGGCGAGGAGGAGCAGGACGGTGGCGGTGACCAGGACGGTCAGCCGGCGGGCGAGGGTCATCGGGCCTCCTCCGGGCCGGGGTGGTCGGGCTGCGGGCCGAGGAGCCGGACGGCGGCCGCAGCGGCGATCGCGAGCGCGCCGGTCATCACGGCGAGCGCGGTGGTGTCCCCCCACCGGCTCCACAGCGCGCCGACCGCGATCGAGCCGGCGAACCGTCCGGCGGCCTGCCCGGTGCCGACCAGGGCGAGGCCGGCGCCGCGGCACTCCTCGGGCACGGTGCCCGCGGCGGCGGCGGCGAGCATGCCGTCGGTGGCCGCGTAGAACAGGCCGTGCAGGGCGAGGACTGCGGCGGCGAGCGGCACGCCGGTGCCGGGACGCAGGAGCAGCAGGGCGTAGCCGCCGAGCAGGGCGGCGTGGCCGAAGACGAAGGTGCGGCGGCGGCCGGTCTTGTCGCCGAGGGCTCCCAGGGGGACGGCGAGCAGCAGGTAGACGGCGGCGGTGCCGAGCGGCAGCAGCGGGAACCAGCCGGCGGAGAGGCCGAGGCGGCGCTGCAGCAGCAGGTAGACGAAGGAGTCGCTGACGGTGGCGAGTCCGAGCAGGGTCGCGCAGAGGGCGATCCGGCGCAGTCCGGGCAGCCGGAGGGTCTCCAGCGGCCGCAACCGGGCGACGCGCCCCGGTTCGGCGCGGCGCAGCAGGCGGCCGGGGACGAGCAGCACCAGGACGAGCACGCCGAGCGCCGCGACGCAGGAGCTGACGGTGAAGACCGCGTGGTAGCCGCCGGGTGCGGCGCGCAGGATCAGGAAGGCGAGCAGCGGACCGGTGAGGGCGCCGGCGGTGTCCATGGCGCGGTGGAGGCCGAAGGCGCGGCCGCGCTGCTCGGGCGGGGTGGCGAGGGAGATCATGGCGTCCCGGGGGGCCGTCCGCAGGCCCTTGCCGACCCGGTCGACGGCGAGGACGAGTCCGATCAGCGGGGTGGTACGGGTGAGCAGCAGCATCGGCTTGCAGAGGGCGGAGAGCCCGTAGCCGGCGGCGGCGACGGCCTTGTGGCTGCCGCCGCGGTCGCCGAGGAGTCCGCCGAGCAGCCGGACGGCGGCGGAGGCGCCGTTGTAGACGCCGTCGAGCAGTCCGAAGCCGAGCGGCGAGACGCCGAGGACGGTGACCAGGTAGAGGGGCAGGACGGCGGTGACCATCTCGGAGGAGATGTCGGTGATGAGGCTGACCGTCCCGAGCGCGAGGACGGTGCCGGCGATCCG
>NZ_JBEYFP010000902.1:0-2262 GCF_040634455.1 Kitasatospora sp. NPDC007106 | reverse complement strand
CGGGTGCGTGGCGGCCGGGCCGGTCGAGGAGGTCGTCACCACCGAGCTGATGACCCCGGCTCCTGCGCCTGCCCGGCGTGCGCCATGCTCTTCGACCGCCCGGGGGCGGCCGGCGGCCGCTACCGCGGCGTGCCCCGCCGCTACCTGGTCGACCCGGCACACGGCGTGGACGACGCGGACTGGGAGGCGCTGCAGATCCCGGTCTCCACCGTCTTCTTCCTCCGCAACTCCGCACTGGACCGGCTGGTCGCGCTCTACCCCAGCCCCGCCGGCCCCGCCGAGAGCGAGCTCGACCCGAGCACCTGGCAGACCGTGCTCGACCGCACCCGGCTCGCGGCCCTGCTGGAACCGGACGTCGAGGCGCTGCTGCTGCGCCGCGCGGGCGGCGTGACGACCTGCCACCTGGTGCCGGTCGACGCCTGCTACGAGCTGGTCGGGCGGATGCGGCTGCACTGGCAGGGCTTCGACGGCGGCCAGACCGCCCGCGCCGAGCTGGAGGGCTTCTTCGACCGCCTCGCCGGCCTCGCCCGGCCCCTGACCGAGGACACCGCGTGACGACCTGTGACCTGACCTTCGACTGCACCGGGGTGCAGGGCGACCGGTACGCCGCCGGGCCGACCCTGCTCTTCCGGCTGCGGATCGGCTCCGCCGGCGCCCGGGTGCACGCCCTGGCGCTCCGCTGCCAACTGCGCATCGAGCCGGCCCGGCGCGGCTACGGCGACGGCGAGGCCGAGCGGCTCGCCGACCTGTTCGGCGAACGGTCCCGCTGGGGCACCAGCCTCAACCCCGTCCAGTTCGCGCAGGTCCCGCTGCTGGTGCCGGGCTTCACCGGCAGCACCGACGTGGAGCTGCCCGTGCCGTGCACCTACGACCTGGACATCGCCGCGACCCGCTACCTCGCCTCGCTGGAGGACGGCGACGTGCCGCTGCTGATGCTGTTCTCCGGCACGGTCTTCACCGGCGAGGACGGCTTCGGCGTGCAGCCCGTGCCCTGGCACAAGGAGACCCGGGTGAAGCTCCCGGTGCGGGTGTGGCGGGAGATGATGGAGCAGCACTTCCCCGGCTGCGGCTGGCTGCGGCTGCCCAAGGACGCCATGGACGAGCTGCTCGCCTACCGCTCCCGGCACGGCCTGCCCTCCTGGGAGGCCACCGTGCGCGCGCTGCTGGCGGCCGCCGACGGGCCGGCTCCCGCCCGCGGACCCGCCGAGGAGCCCGCCCTGGCCCGGGAGGGTGTGCGATGACCGCCGTCCGCCCCGCCGCCGAGCGGTTCGCCGGCGCCCGGCAGATCGCCGACGCCGTACTGTTCGAGGGCTACGTGCTCTACCCGTACCGGGCGTCCTCCGCGAAGAACCGGCTGCGCTGGCAGTTCGGCGTGCTGGTGCCGCCGGGCTACGGCGAGGGTGCCGGCGAGCACCCGGACCAGCACACCGAACTGCTCGTGGAGCCGCGCCGCGGCGCCACCCTGACGGCCGAACTTCGCTTCCTGCGCGTCCAGCGCCGCACCGTGCAGCGGCTGCGCGAGGACGGCGGCCACGAGGACACCGAGGCGCTGGAACTCTCCGACCGGGTGCTCACCGCCTGGGACGAGGGCGCCGAGGAACGCGTGGAGATGTCCGCCACCGTCGACGAGCTGCTCGCCGGCGAGGTCCTGGTGCCCGTCCACTGCCCGGCCCGCACCGAGATCGAGGCCGTCCGCGACGGCGAGCGCACCGTCGGCCGCACCGTCCGCCGCTGCGCCCAGGTCGACGGGGTGCTGCGGGTCCGGCTGCAGCCGCTGCCCGGCCCCTACGCCGCCTACCGGCTGCGCGCCGTCGTGGAGAACACCACCGCCTGGACGGCCGGGCCCGGCGACGGCCGCGAACAGGCCCTGCCGCACGCGCTGGTCTCCGCGCACCTGCTGCTCGGCCTGGACAGCGGCTCCTTCGTCTCGATGACCGACCCGCCCGAGTGGGCGAAGGACGCCGTCGCCGAATGCCGGAACCTGCGCACCTGGCCGGTGCTCGCCGGCGACGACGGCCGCGCCGACGTGGTGCTCTCCTCGCCGATCATCCTGGAGGACCACCCGCAGGTCGCCCCGGAGAGCCCCGGCGCGCTGTACGACGGCACCGAGATCGACGAGATCCTCGCGCTGCGCACCTCCGCGCTGACCGAGCAGGAGAAGCGCGAGGCGCGCGGCACCGACGACCGGGCCGGCGCCGCCGTCGACCTGGCGGACTCGCTGCCCCCGGAGGTGATGGAGCGGCTGCACGGCGCCGTCCGGGC
>NZ_JBEYFP010000901.1:0-2266 GCF_040634455.1 Kitasatospora sp. NPDC007106 | reverse complement strand
CTCGGGACGCGCCCCCGGCCCCGCACCGGCCCTGACGCACCGTCCGGGAACACGCCGGTGAGCTGAGCCGATCGAGTGAAGTCGGCGGCCCCCCGCGCGCCGCCGAGAACCTCGGATACGAAGAATCCCGGAACCCCGCCGAATTCGACCGACTTTTCGATCTTCGGACCGCCCGGCATTGCCGTGCGAATGCAGGCACTATTCACGCGAAATCGATCACCCGACGTATCCGGTTGCTTGCTCACCGTCGTGACGCCGCCGTAATGTCCAGGCCGTCGGACACCCGTCCGACCGGGGCGGCCGAGCCGCGGCCGCCCCGAGCGCAACCGTACGGAGAAATGGATCCCCATGATCGACATGTCCGTCCTGGAGACCGAGACCGCCGAGCTGCTGCCCAAGCGCGAGGCGCTGAGCCGCTTCAGCTTCAACCTCCACAAGACCACGGTCACCAAGCACGCCGTCGTCTACGCGGAGAACAACTCGGTCTCCTACAACGACCACTCCTGGGACTCCCTGGCGGCCTCGGAGGCGAAGCAGTACATCTCCATCCACCAGTGACGGATGCTCCGCCGCTGACGCCCCGCCGCCCCGCGTGGACGGCCCGGGTGCTGTGAACGGAAGGCGGCCGGCAGGGCAGCCGGCGCGCGGCCGGGCCCCCGACCGGCATTTCTGACCCGTTCACGGAAATCATGCGGAAAGTGTTTCCGGTGGCGCCGGAATCGCCGCCGGAAACACTTTCCGCACTTCCAACGACTGCCAGCCCGGAAGGTGACGTGACCGAGAGCGGACACGGCATCGGCAGCCGGACCCCCATGGCCGCGGAACGCCCGGCGGCCGTCGGCGACACCCGACGGCCGGCCGTTCCCGACGCCTGGGCGCGGCCCGGCACCGAGCCTCCCACCGACCCACCGACCGACCCCGGCCAGGCCGGCCCCGCACCGCGGACCGCCGACGGCCCGCACCCCGCCGCCGACGCCCCGCACCGCGTGCCGCACGACGTCCCGCACGGCACCGCCGAGGACGTGCCGCGGCCCGCCCCCGGGCTCACCCTGCAGGGCGAGTACCGCGACTCCGGCTTCACCACCCCCCGCTACCTCGTCCGGCGGGCCGACGGACAGATGGTCCAGCTCAGCCGGCTGCTCTACCTGGTGGCCGATGCCCTGGACGGCACCCGCACCCAGCGTGAGATCGCCGAACTGGTCGGCGCCCGCTCCGGCCTGGAACTCGGCCCCGAGCACATCGCCCACCTCCTCGACCACAAGCTCCGCCCGCTGGGCCTGCTCGCCCCGCCGGCCGGCAGCGCCGCGGCCGCGCCCGTCCCGGTCACCGACCTGCTGCTCGCGCTGCGCGCCCACAAGGTCCTGCTCCGGCCGCCGTCGGTCAACACCGTGGCCGCCGCGCTGTCCTGGCTGCACCGGCCGGTCGCGGTGGCGACCGTCCTGCTGCTCACCGCCGCCGCCGACGTCTGGCTGTTCGCGGTGCACGGGGCGATGACCCCCGTGCTGAACACCGTGCAGGAGCCGGCCCTGCTGCTCGCCGTCCTCGCGCTGACCGTGCTGTCCACCGTCTTCCACGAGTTCGGCCACGCCTCCGGCTGCCGCTACGGCGGCGGACGGCCCGGCTGCATCGGCTGCGGCATCTACCTGGTGTGGCCGGCGATGTACACCGACGTCACCGACGTGTACCGGCTGCGCCGGCCCGACCGGCTGCGCACCGACCTCGGCGGCGTCTACTTCAACGCGGTGTTCGTCGGCGTGCTGTTCGCCGCGTACTTCGCGACCGGCCGGGACTTCCTGCTGGCCGCCGTGTACGTGGCCCACTTCGAGATCGTCGAGCAGCTGCTGCCCGTGCTGCGGCTGGACGGCTACTACATCCTCGCCGACCTGGCCGGCGTCCCCGACCTGTTCGGCAGGGTCCGGCCGATCCTGCGCAGCATGCTGCCCCGGCGGCCCGTCCCGCCCGAGATCGCGGGGCTGAAGCGCTCGTCCCGGGTGATCGTGACGGCGTGGGTGCTCGCCATGGTCCCGCTGCTGGTGGCCGAGGTCGCCTACGTGCTCTGGAACGCGCCCCGGCTGCTGCGCACGGCGGTGGACTCCTTCACCGGCCAACTCTCCGACACCGCCGACGCGTTCGCCGCAGGGGCACCCGCGGCCGCGGCGCTCGGCGTGATCGGCCTGGTCATGCTGCTGCTGCCGACCGCCGGACTGGTCTACCTGGTGGTGCGGCTCGCCCGGCGGGCCGGCCGCGCCGCCGCCCGCGCCCGCTT
>NZ_JBEYFP010000900.1:0-2272 GCF_040634455.1 Kitasatospora sp. NPDC007106 | reverse complement strand
CTGCTGCCCGGCGCTCGGACCTGCGCAGTCCTGGTCACCAGCCGGGTCTGGCTGACCGGCCTCCCGGGCGCCCACCACCTCCACCTCGACGCGATGGAACCGGCCGAGGCGCTGGACCTGCTCGCCACCGCCGCCGGCCGCGCCCGGACCGAGGCCGAGCCCGAGGCCGCCACCGCGATCGTCACGGCCTGCGGCCTGCTGCCGTTGGCCGTACGGGTGGCCGGCTCCCGGCTGGCCGCCGACCCTGCGCAGTCCCTGGCAGGCCTGGCCTCCGCCCTGGCCGACGAGCAGACCCGACTCGCCGAACTCGCCCACCACCACACGGCGGTGGAACCCGTCCTGGCGCTCTCCTACGCCCGGCTCGACGGCGAACGGGCCCGCGCCCTGAGGCTGCTCGCCCTCCCGGACACGCCGGTGCTCGGCCTGGGCCCGGCCGCAGCGCTGCTCGACCGCGCCCCGGAGCGCACCCGCGAGCTCCTGGAGACCCTGGTCGACCTGAACCTGCTGAACTCGCCGGCCGCCGACCGGTACGGGCTCCACGACCTGCTGCGGGTCTTCGCCCGCCGGCGCGGCGCCGACGAGGACGACCCGGCGGAGGTCTCGGCCGCGTACGCCCGGCTGCTGGCCTCCTGCCTGGCCACCGCCCGGAACGCCGAGGCGACCGCCCACCACGTCGAGCACACCCGTCGCAGCCTGATCACCGCGGAGACCGCCGCGCCCGGCAGGACCTTCGACACGGTGGAGGACGCCACCGCCTGGCTGCGCGACCAGACCGAACTCCACCAGGCCGTGATCCACCGGGCCTGCCAGGACCCGGCCCTGCCGCTCGCCCAGGCCGCCGACCTGACGGACAAGATGGGCTCGATCCTCTTCGGCCGCGACTACGCGACCACGGTCGGCGACCTGGCGGCCCGGGTCGCCGAAGCCGCGCCGGCCCGCGGCGAACGGGACGCCGAGGCGCTCGCCCGCTCGGTCCGCGGCAGCATGCTCTGGCACGCCGGCTCCTACGCGGCGGCGGGTGAGGAGCTCCGCCGCTGCCTGCCGCTGTGCGCGGGGGCAGCGCTGCGCCGACTGCGCGCCAACGTCCTCCAGCTGCTCGGGGCGAACGCGCGGGTGCTGAGCGACTTCGAGGCGGCGATCGGTCCACTCGAAGAGGCCTCGTCGCTGTTCCACCAACTCGACGACGAGACCGCCGAGGGCCTCGCACTCGGCGAGCTCGGCTACGTCCACGCACGGTGCGGCCGCCTCGCACGGGCGCGCACGGCCGGCGAGCGGTGTGCCGAGCTGACCGGTGGTGAGGTGTCCATCTCCTCGTCCGTCGGGAGCTACTACCTGGCCCGGATCCTCCACCTCTGCGGCGACCTCGCGCGGGCCCTGGAGCGGGCGGAAGCCGCCCTGGCCCGGTTCCGGTCCTTCGGCATGCCGGCCTTCCAGGCCGCGACCGGCGGCCTGATCGCCCGGATCCACCTCACGGCCGGGCGGCCGACGGCCGCCGTCCGGGCCGCGGAGGAGGCACTTCCGCAGGCCCGCCGCGTCGGCGGGATGCTGGAGGGCACCGTGCTGCGCACCCTCGGGCAGGCCCTCGCCGACCTGGGCCACCGCAGCCGGGCCCGTGCCTGCCTCGGACAGGCACACGAGCACTTCCGGCGGCTGGACCTCGACGCCGACGCGGCCGATACCGAGCAGCTGCTCGGCGTGCTCATCGAATGTCCATCGCCATGACCGAGCCTTCTGTCGTGCCCCGGTCAACCGGACCGGGGCCAGTGGGGAGGGAATGCACATGTCCGTCAAGGGAGTCCGCCGGGTCGTCCTGGGCCTGGCCACCACCGCGCTCGCCGGAGGAATCGCACTGACCGGCGCCGGAACGGCTTCGGCGTCGAGCGGCGGCGGCTGCGGCGGCCCGGGTTGGAAGCAGACCTGCATCAGCGCCGGCGGCGGCCAGGTGTCGGCGCAGGTGAACACCAACTTCGCCAGCAACAACTGCACCGAGCAGATCATCATCTGGGACTACACCACCGGCAGCCAGGCGCTCTCCACCTCGTTCCCCTGCCACTCCGGCCAGTACTCCTACACCTACACCCTCAACAACCCGACCCCGGGCCACGACTACAAGGCCGAGGCCCGCTTCTACTGGCAGCCCGGCAGCGGCTACGACTACCAGCTCAGCCCCGACCTCTGGTACTGAGCCGCCGGGCGCGAGGCGACACCGCCCTCGACCCCCACGCGCCCTGAGCCCGCACCGCGTCCCGTCCCCGACACTCACGGGGGCGGG
>NZ_JBEYFP010000899.1:0-2273 GCF_040634455.1 Kitasatospora sp. NPDC007106 | reverse complement strand
CGTTCGGTGCCGGTGCCGCGGGCCGTCCGGGCGGGCACGGGACCGAGATGCCGCACCGGCCGCAGCGCGGGAGGATCGAAGGGACGGGGCCGGAACACGAGCCGGACCCCGGCGGGCGGCGCCCCGCGGCCGCCCCCGACCGCCGTTCGACGCCCCGCACCGACTGCCCCACCAGACCGACGCCCGCCCTGCCGTGGCCCGCGTCCGGTCACCGGCCGTCCGCCGCGGCCCCGATCCACCGGACGTCCCGCACGAGCACTCCCACGAGCCCTCCCACGAAAGGGCGGGAATCCCATGAACGCCTTCGAAAGCCACATCGCGCGCGCGGACCTCGCGGCCGCCAAGCGCCTCACCGGTACCACCTCCCCCTACACGATCGAAGTCGAGTTCCTCGGCGGGCTGACCGAGTCGCAGAAGAACGCGTTCAAGGCCGCCGCCGACCGCTGGGTCCGCGTCATCGTCGGTGACCTGCCGGACGTCGCCGTCGGCGACCGGATCGTCGACGACCTCGTGATCCGCGCCCAGGGCCGGACCATCGACGGCCCCGGCCACATCCTCGGCCAGGCCGGACCCACCCAACTGCGGCCCGGCCCCGGGCCCTCGGAGTTCCTGCCCGCCGTCGGCCTGATGTCCTTCGACCAGGACGACCTGGCCTCGATGGAGGCCAACGGCACCCTCGTCGACGTGATCACCCACGAGATGGGCCACGTCATCGGCATCGGCACGGTCTGGAAGCTCAAGGGTCTGCTGCGCGGCAGCGGAGGGCCCAACCCGACCTTCACCGGCCTCAACGCCTCGTCGGAGTACGCCGTCCTCGTGGGCGACCCCGAGCCCCGGCGCGTCCCGGTCGAGAACACCGGTGGTCCCGGCACCCGGGACGGCCACTGGCGCGAGACCGTCTTCGCGGACGAGCTCATGACCGGCTTCGTCGGCCACGCCGGCAACCCCCTCAGCCGGATGACCGCGGCCAGCCTCCGGGACCTCGGGTACGAGGTCGACCTCGACGCCGCCGACCCCTACGTCCTGCCCAACCACCTCGAACTCGCCGAGCGCGGCGAGCTGCGCGCCCACGTCGCACCGATCGACGTCGGCGTGATGCTGCCCACCATCCCCGACACGCTGCCCGCCGACAGCCTGCAGACCGCCTGAGGCGACACCCGCCATGGCGGACAACGACCGACCGCAGCCGCGGGAGCAGCCCTACACCGTCCGGCGTCCCGAGGTCTCCGTCCTCGGCAGCCAGTCCGTTGTCCCCCGGGACAACGTGGTACGCCCCCCGCCCAACCACTTCACCCACACGCTCGACGCGGACGGGCCCTACTGGTACGACCACCATCGGCCCGAGGGGCCGCCGGACGGCATCCTGCCGGCCGGAACGGCCGTGGCGCTCCTCGTCGAGGCGGACCGGTACTGCGGCGTCGTCACCCCCAGCGGCCTGTACGTCGCCGTCCACCGCACCCACCTCCAGGTCCTGCCGCACCCGTCCCAGCCTCCGCCGCCCGGCCCGGGACCGGGCGAGGAGGACGACGCCTGACGCGGCGGACCTGTCGGACGGTCAGGACCGCGCCCGGGAGCGGCAGTCCCGGGTGCGGCCGGTGCGGCCCGTGGGACGGACGCCGCCCCAGGGCCCGTGCTTGATCCACATGCCTGCACCGTTCGTGTGGCGTTACGTTGGAACTTGACCCCCCGCCGACAACCCCCCGCCGGTTCGCGGCCTTTGTGGAGCGTCGCGAGAGCCCCGGGGACGCACGACGCCCACGTGTTCCGGCCGGACCGGACGCCACGACTGCCACTCGGTGGGCGGGTTCCGGCCGCAGGCCGGGGTGTGGTCCGACACATCCGCCGCCGCCCACCGTCTTGGAGGACGATCATGGGTGACTTCGCCGTGAACACATCCGTCGCCGGGGTCCAGTCGCAGCCGTGCGCCGACGCGCTGATCGGCAGCGAGCTGTTCACCGCCGTCTGGGCGGACAGCGCGGACGCCGGCATCAAGGGCCGGCACGTCAACACGGGCGGCACGCCGCTCGGGGCCGAGTTCCTCGTCAGCGACACGCCGCCCGGCAACAACACCGACCGGCAGCGGCCCTTCGTGGACTCCATCGGCGGGACCACCTTCGCCGCCTGGATCGAGCAGCCGTTCAACCTGCCCCCGCCGACTCCGCACGTGGTCCTGCGGCGCTTCTCCGGCACGCAGCCGGGCGGGCCGCCGGTGCAGGTCAGCACCGACTCCATCGATCCCTCGTCTCCGCCGACGGTCACCCGGATGATCGACG
>NZ_JBEYFP010000898.1:0-2274 GCF_040634455.1 Kitasatospora sp. NPDC007106 | reverse complement strand
CCCAGGCGGCGCACGCCGCCCCGATCGCCGGCAGCCTGGTGCTCGCCGGCGGCGCGGTCGCACCGACCAACTCCGCGGTCTACGGCACGTTCCTCACCAAGGCCGGCGGGAGCGGCGCGCGGATCGGCGTCA
The DNA here is from genome assembly GCF_040634455.1 of Kitasatospora sp. NPDC007106. NCBI lineage: Bacteria > Bacillati > Actinomycetota > Actinomycetes > Kitasatosporales > Streptomycetaceae > Kitasatospora > Kitasatospora sp. NPDC007106. The sequence goes on along the minus strand of NZ_JBEYFP010000898.1, from coordinate 2,142 downwards.
TCACCGCCGCCTCCGACGTCCCCGCCAACGACCCCCACGCGAGCGACCCCGGCACCTGCAGCAACTCGGTCTGCAACGGGGCCTACTACGTCGACCTGCTGAAGAACACCTACGGCGCCGGGGACGCCCAGTGGATCCCCATCGACCTGGACCACATCGCCAACAACTCCAGCCCGACCGTCATCAACCAGATCAACTCGATGACCGGCTTCTTCTTCGGCGGAGGCGACCAGAGCCGACTGGTCACCACCCTGCTCAAGAGCGACAACAGCGACTCCCCCGCGCTGGCCGCGATCCGCGCCAGGTTCGCCGCGGGCGCCGCCGTCATGGGCACCAGCGCCGGCACCACCATCGCCAACGGCCGCGACATGGTCACCGGCGGAGAGAGCTGGGACGGTCTGCGCTACGGCTCCTACACCACCGTCAGCAGCAGCCACCCGGACGACCTCACCTACCGGCCCGAGGGCGGCTTCGACTTCTTCACCTCCGGCCTGCTCGACACCCACTTCGCCGCCCGCGGTCGCGAGGGCCGGATCACCCGCCTGGCGGCCGACACCGCCCACACCCGCGCCTTCGGCATCGACGAGGACACCGCGCTCGTCGTCACCCGCCCCGGCTCGGCCGACGAGACGGACGCCGTGGTCGGCACCAACGGCGTGTCCGTCTTCGACCTCCGTACGGCCACCGTCGGCACCCACAGCGGCTACCGGTCGATCGACAACGTCAAATGGAGCTACCTGACCAGCGGAGACACCTACACCCCCGCCACCTGGACGGCCACGTCGAACAAGCCCTCCTACGCGCCGAGCACCGGAACCGTCGGCACCCGATGGAGCGACGTCTTCTCCTCCCCGAACTCCCCCACCGACCACTCCTACCAGATGGTCAAGATGGCCAAGGAGCTCGTCAACGCCGGGCGCAGCACCTACCAGTACGGGATCAGCTACGAGAGCGGGCCGACCTTCGAGGCCGACCTCACCAAGGGCACGGGCTACCAGGCATGGAAGAGCGGCACCGCCGTGTCGTTCGCCAACCTCAACACCCGCCTGTACGTCTACTGAGATTCCCGCGGTCCGACCGCGGAACCGGGCCGGTGCGCCGTGCGGCGCGCCGGCCGTGCGGCCGTTCGCCGCTTCGAGGGACTCCCACACGGTTGGCGATGACCTCGTCGGCGTTCATGGCCGTAGCGTGCGCTACAGGCAGAGCACGTATTGATTCATCGGTAACGACTGCCGCAGCAGGCCCACCGGCCCGAGCCGGGCCGAAGCCGCCCGCGCTCACCGGGAGGGCACCGTTGCGCGAAAGTAATTCCCGATACATTCACGCGCCGCTACGCATGGATGTAACGTCTGATTCGCGCCGATGATGGCGCACCTCCCCTTCCTTCTCCTTCGACCGAGGGCGCCCCATGACCCCCTTCCGCCTCCCCCTGCCCCGCCGCGCGGCGGTCGCCGTCGCGCTGGCCGCCTCCACCCTGTCGCTCAGCGCCTGTTCGGGCTCCGCCGGCACGTCTTCCGACGCCGCTCCGGCGGCCGCCGGGTCGTCAGCCCCGTTGGTCGTCAAAGGCGTTCCGATCCCGGTGGACGCGAAGCTCACCGCCAAGCTCCCCGAGGCCGTCCGCAAGGCCGGCAAGGTGCGGGTCGCGACCGACGTGCCCTACCCGCCGTTCGAGATGTACGTCTCCGAGGGCAGCAAGGAGATCACCGGCATCGACTACGACCTCGGCCAGGCCATCGGCGCCCGGCTGGGCGTGAGGTTCGAGTTCACCGGGCAGAAGTTCGACGGCCTGCTGCCGGCCGTCCAGGCCGGCAAGTTCGACGCCGTGATGTCGGCGATGACCGACAAGAAGGAGCGTCAGCAGGCGGTCGACTTCGTCGACTACGTCAACGCGGGTCCGGGATGGCTGGTGCGCAAGGGCAACCCGGACGGCATCAAGGTCGTCACGGACGTCTGCGGCAGGAGCGTGTCCGTCCAGACCGGCACCAACCACCAGAAGATCCTCGATTCGCCGCAGCCGACCCCGACGCCCAGGTGCACGGGCTGAAGGGCGAGTACTACCGGATGCTGGCACGACCCGCAGGCGCTCGCCCGGCACTTCGACGCGGCGACCGGCTACGCGGAGGGCAAGCGGCAGGCCGAGGC
>NZ_JBEYFP010000897.1:0-2284 GCF_040634455.1 Kitasatospora sp. NPDC007106 | reverse complement strand
CGTCGCCGCCGAAATCGTCGCCCACCGCCGCGGCGGCAGCTGCCTGCCCCTCTCCGCCGGCGACGGCCCCATCCACCGCACCACCCGCCCTGCTGCGCCGCGGACGCCGCTCCGGCAGCTCGTCGGAGCCAGACCGTGAGACTCCTCGAACTGCACGCGCCGCACACCCCCGAGCTGACCCTCGTCCTGCTGCACCACGCCGGCGGGTCGGCCGCCGGCTACCGCGACTTCCTCAGCCATCTGCCCGCCCACTGGCGGGTGTTGGCGCTGGAACTCCCCGGCCGGGTGCACACCTCCAAGCAGCGTGGCTGCCGCTCGGCCGCCGAGGTGACGGAGCTGCTGCTGCCCGTCCTGGAGTCCGAAGTCGCGGGCCACTACGCGGTGTTCGGACACAGCATGGGGGCGCTCGTCGCCTTCGAACTCGTCCGCGTGCTGGAACGGCTGGGCCGGGCACCGCTCTGGCTCGGCCTCTCCGGCAGCCCCGCCCCGGAGACCGGCCCGCCGGCCACAGAGCAGCGCCACACCTGGCCGCACGAACGGCTGGTGCACTTCATGCGGCGGCTCGGCGGCACCCCGGAGGGCGTCTGGCACCACCCGGTACTCGCCGAGCGGATGGTCCGCACCATGCGCTGGGACCTGGAGGTCGTCGACACCTACCGCCACCCCGGCGGCCACCCGCTCACCACCCCCGTCTCGCTCTTCGCCGGCGAGGCCGACCCGCTCGTCCCGCCCGAGCGCATCCGCCGCTGGCACGCCCACCTCCACAACGCCATCGCCTTCCACAGCCTCCCCGGCGGCCACTTCTACCTCTTCGAGCACACCGCCGACCTCTGCCGCCGCATCGTCCACGACATCACCACCAGCCGCCCCGCAAGCTCCTGAGCGCCCGTCGATCTTGTACGATTCGCCACCGACCGAAGCGACTTGGGGGCGTACATGAACGGCCGGGGTACCCGCACGACCGGAACGGCCGCCCTCGGGGCGGCCCTCCTCCTCGCCTGCGCCTGCTCCCCCACGAACGGCGGCGCAGCGAGGACCTCCGCGTCGCCCGCCGCCGTCACGGCGCAGACCCTGTGCGACGCGCTCCTCACCGCGCGGGACGTTCCCGCCGGCTTCCGGAGCCGGGCGACCGGATCCCCGTGCGACTTCGAGGACCCCGGCACCCGCGACATCCTCCAGTCCGTCGCCTTCGACGGACGCGAGGACACCGAGGAGATCAACGAGGAACTCGAACGCCCGGGCACGGAGGCCGACGCCGTCTCCCGCTACCCCGAACTGGTCTCCACCCTCACCTCCTTCGGCCCCCAGGTGTCCGAGCAGAACGCCGACGCGTTCCGCGACCTCGGGGACGACGTTCGCTACTTCCTCGGCCACAAGGTCGGCTCGCGCGGGACGGACGTCCACTGGTCCCGGCTGTTCGTCCGCCGCGGCCGACTCCTCACCTACCTGAACGTCACCACCATCGGCCCCTTCGCCCCAGCCGACCTCCACCGCCTCGCCACGAAGGCCGAGGCCCGGGTCACCGCCCTCACCTGACGGACCTCGACGCCCCGCTGGCCGGCACCATCACCCTTGGTGCCCGGCACGGACGCTACGACCACGGCACCCGGATGTCCCTGCGGGGCGTCCGGGTGTCGACGACGTCGAACCCGTTCTCGTGGCGCACCAGGTGCCGGACCTCGTCCGAAGCGGAATGACGGAGGAAGCCGGCCCACCCCCGCGTGGTCGCGCGGCGGAGGATCCACTCGACGACCTCCGTCATCACGCCGAACTCGTCCTCGTGGATGCACGCCCGCGCGGTCAGCGCCCAGGGATGCTGCCGTCCGCGTTCGGCCGGTGCACGGCCGGAGCAGCGCCGAGGTGTCCACCCCGTCGAACGAGTGGCTCGCCGTCCCGCCGGCGAAGACCTGCCACCGGTGGCCCCAGGTCTCCCGGTCGGCGGACTCCAGCACCGGCGGTGCCTCCGTCTGCCCCACGGGCCGCCGCAGTTCGTGCACCGCTGGCTCGGACAGGTCCGGCGTCAGGTCCACAGCCAGGAAAAGCAGGAGCAGGTCGTAGTAGTCGCTCTCACACGACGGACCCCAGGGGGTCGGCGCCGTGGATCCTTCCGGCGGTGTTCGCGAGGGCCGGTGCAGAGGGCCGGTGCAGGAGGCCACTTCGACCGGGAAAACGCAACTTCGACATGGCTCGCCGAGGCGGCTACCTTCGGCTGGTCTTCGGCGATCGCCCGCGGTCGCACCGGAGTTCCCCCCAGGCCGAGCTGTCCGCGAGGGAACGAATCGGT
>NZ_JBEYFP010000896.1:0-2285 GCF_040634455.1 Kitasatospora sp. NPDC007106 | reverse complement strand
CACCCGGTGCCGACCACCCAGGCGATCTCCGCGGTGCACCGGCCGTCGCCGTTGCCGTGGGTGGTCACCGTTGCCTGGACCGTCCCGGTGAGGCGGTCGGCCGCGTCCAGCCGGACCACCCAGTTCGCCCAGATCTGACCGGGATCGGGGGAGCCGGCGACCAGCCGCTCGTACCGGCTGCGGAGTTCGTCGGGGCGGAGCGGACGGCCGCCGGTGAAGGCGTGCAGCGCGGGGTCGTCCAGCACCTCCGCCATCTCCTCGGCGTGGGCGGCCTCCAGCGGCAGGAGGGTCAGCCGGGGCGTCCGGACGGTCCCGGGAACGGTGAACACCGCAGTACCTCCTGAACGTCCGTCAGAGATCGCCCGCGACCAGCGCGTGCAGGTGCTGGTCGTGCCAGCCGTCGGCATGGCGGAGGGCGCTGCGCATGGTGCCCTCGACGGTGTAGCCGGCCCTGTCGGCGACCCGGCAGGACGCCGGGTTGGCGGTGGAGTGGCACAGGGTCAGCCGGTGCAGGCCGAGTTCGTCCAGGGCCCACCGGCCGGCCCGGCGCACCGCCTCGACGACCAGACCGCCGCCGCGGGCGTGCGGCAGCACCCAGTAGACGATCTCGGCGCTGCCCGCCGCCAGGTCGACGTCGTTCCAGCCGACCAGGCCGAGGGCCTCGCCACCGGGGCGGGCCATCGCCCAGATCGCCGCCTCCTCGGCCTGCCAGCGCTGCTGCATGCGGGCGATCCTGCGGCGGGCGTCCTCCGCCGTGGGCACGGCGAGCAGGTTCCACTGCCGGATCGCCGCGTCCCGGCCCGCCGCGACCAGGGCACCGGCGTCCTCCGGGCGCCACGGCCGCAGTTCGAGCCCGGCGGAGACGGCCAGCACCGGCTGCGCCGCGGCGGCCATCCGGCCCTCGGGCACCACGGCGGGCACCATGGCGGGCACCACCGCGGGCACGGCGGGCAGGGGCGGGTCGGTGATCACCGACGCATCCTGCCACACCCGGTGCCGCGGCGCGGTGGGCTCAGGCCGGCACCAGGTCCTCGGGCGCGGCCTCCCACTCGATCCCGCCGCCCATCGGACGGACGAAGATCCGCCGGCGCAGCAGCCGCCCGGTCTCGGTGTCCCGCTCGACCAACTGGCCGGATATGGTGCCGCAGCGGCCGTCCCGCCGGTCGCGGACCGCCCGGCCCAGATGCGGGTGGGGCGGACTGCTCACCGAGACACCCATCGCCACGCGCACACCTCCGTCCGCCGCCGGCGCGACGCTGCGCCGGCGTTCGCGGCCGATCATCCCGGCCGCTCCGCGGACCGGCGCGGGCCTTCACGCGATGTCCGCAAGCCCTGCCGATCTCCCGCTCGGACCCCGACATGACGGAGCGTCACCGTGCCGGGTGAGGCCGCTGAACGGGACGGCACCCGCTCCGGCGGCCCGCGTGCCATGCTGGGGCGGCCGCGCAGCCGGCGGCGGGGAGCACGGCGGGGGGAGGACCCGGGTATGGTGCGCAAGACACGGAACGGATCGGCCGAGGCGGTGGCCGGACCGGCCGGCCGGCCGTGGTTCACGGCCAACGAACTGCTGGCGTTCCTGCTGGAGTTGGCGGCCCTGGTACTGCTGGCGTGGTGGGGGTTCGCGGAGGGCGGAGGCACGGCGGGGCGGGTGCTGCTGGGCCTCGGGCTGCCCGCGGCGGCCGTGGTCCTGTGGGGCCTGTTCGCGGCACCCCGGGCCCGCTACCGGCCGGCCCTGCCCTGGGTGCTGCTGGTGAAGGCGCTGGTCCTCGGCGGCGGCGCGGCCGCCCTGTACGGCCTGGGCCACCCCACGGCGGCGTACGTCCTCGCGGGCGTGATCGTGCTGAACACCACCCTCGCCGAGACGTCCCGCCGCCGCTCCACCGGGACGCCGGAATGAGGTCCGTGAGGTCCGTCAGGAGGTGCTTCCGGTCGCCCAGTCGCGGAACAGCGTGAGGGCCTCGGCGAGGTTGGCGGGGCCGCACCTGACGTGGAAGGCCTTCTCGGAGGTCCAGGCCCACAGCCAGTCGTGCGTGCTGCGGTTGACGTCCTGACGGGCGAATTCGCAGTCCTCCAGGTCGGTCTCCTCCAGGTCGATGGTGACGGTCCAGCCGGGATTGTCGAGAGTGGCGATCTTCACGCCCCACTCGTGCTCCCAGTCCTCGTCGCACTGGTCGGCGTACCAGTTCTGCAGCCAGTCGAGGACCTGCGTCGAATCGCTCATGCTCGCAGATGCCAGTGCGACGGCTGCAGGGGTCCGTCCGCCTGCTCGACCGCGCGGTGCCGCG
>NZ_JBEYFP010000895.1:0-2287 GCF_040634455.1 Kitasatospora sp. NPDC007106 | reverse complement strand
CGCCGAGCCAGCCGGCGACGCCGTTGCCGAGCAGTGCGCCGGCCGCGCCGAGCAGCATGGTCAGCCACCACGGGATCGCCTGCGGGCCGCGCAGGATCAGCTTGGCCAGGACGCCGAGGACGAATCCGATCAGCAGGATCCACAGCAGTTGGAACACGGCTCCTCCGCTCCGCCGGGCCTCCGCCCGTCCCGGCATCGCCGCTGGTTGTGGGTGATCACCAGCTTGCGTCCTGGCGGGCCGCTCAGCACCTCGGAGGGCGGCTCAGAGCGGCCGGACCCCCGGGGCGCCGACGCCGCGGTGGGCCTCGGCGAGCAGCAGGTAGCCCTCGGCGTTGGTGCGGATCCCGGCGCGCTCCTCGTCGGTGAGCGGGCGGCGGACCTTGGCCGGGACGCCGGCGACCAGGGAGCCGGGCGGCACCTCGGTGCCCTGGGTGACCACCGCACCGGCGGCGATCAGCGAGCCCGAGCCGATCCGGGCCCCGTTGAGCACCGTGGCGCCCATGCCGACCAGCACGTCGTCCTCGACCGTGCAGCCGTGCAGCACCGCGTTGTGGCCGACCGAGATCCGCTCGCCGAGCACCAGCGGGAAGCCGGGGTCGGCGTGCAGGGTGCAGTTGTCCTGGATGTTGGTGTCGGCGCCGACGGCGATCGTCTCGGCGTCGCCGCGCAGCACCGCGCCGTACCAGATGCCCGCGCGGGCGGCGACGGTGACCGCGCCGACGACGACCGCGTTGGGGGCGACGAACGCCGAGGGGTCGACGGCGGGCACCCGGCCCGCGACGGCGGCGATCAGCGGCTCGGCCATGGTCGGTACTCCTGGTCTCGAACGGTGCGGGAACGGCGGGTACGGCAGGGTCGGCTCCCGGGGTCGGCCCGCGGGGTCAGCCCTCGTACGGGAGCAGCTCGGCGCGCTTGGGCGGGCGGCCGTCGCCGGAGGAGCGGCCGGTGAGGCGGCGGCCGATCCACGGGCCGAGGTGGCTGCGCAGCCAGCGCAGGTCGGCGCCGAGCTTCGCGGTGCGGCTCTGCGGGGCGGCGGGGGGCAGCGGGATGCGCCAGTCCTGGGCGGCGGGGCGGCCGAGTGCCTCGAGGACGGCGACGGCGACCCGGCGGTGGCCCTCGGCGGAGAGGTGGAGCCGGTCCTCGGCCCACATCCGCGGGTCGTCGAAGCAGGGGGCGCTGAAGAGGTCGACCACGACCGCCCTGCCGCCGGAGTCGCGGGCGATGCCCTCGACGAAGGCCTTGAGCTCCAGGACGGCCGGCAGCAGGCGGGTGCCGCCGGGCATCCGGCGGCTGGGGTCGGTGCTGGTGAACATGACCACGGTGGCGCCGCCGGCGAGCAGGGTGCGGGCGGCGACGCCGAACCGCTCCCTGACGTGGGCGATGTCGCAGCCTGGGCGCAGCACGTCGTTGAGCCCGCCGGCGAGGGTGACCAGGTCGGTGCCCATCGCGGCGGCCGGGCCGACCTGCTCGTCGCAGATCTGGCCGATCAGCTTGCCGCGGACGGCGAGGTTGGCGTAGCGGAAGCCGCCGCCGTCCTGCTCGGCGGCCAGGGCGGCGGCGACGCGGTCGGCCCAGCCGCGGTAGTGGCCGTCGGGCAGCAGGTCGTCGCACATGCCCTCGGTGAAGGAGTCCCCGACGGCGACGTAGCTGGTGAAGGTGGCTGTGTTCTCCATGGCCCGACGATCGTACGCGCACCGGCTACCGGCCGGTACGAAGGGGCGCCCCGGAGCCGGGGCGCCCCTGGTGGCGCGCGGTCAGCTCGGGTGGGAGGCCGGGCGGCGGCCGCGGAGGTGGCGTTCGACGTCCTCGGGGGCGGGGGCCTGCCGGGTGAAGACGTCCTGGCCGACCACGGTCGACTCCCAGACGTCCGCGGCGGCGGCCGAGCGGGTGAGCAACCAGGTGGCGAGGATGGTCTCGTCGCCCGCCAGGTACTGCCCGCTCCAGCTGGTGACCGAGCCGGCGTCGCCCTGCTCGTTGCGCCAGGCGACCGTCCAGCCGACCGCGGTGCCCTGGCCGGGCCCGGCCGGCGCGTCGTGGCGGCCGGTGAGCTCGTACGGGCCGGCCACGTGGCCCGCGCCCGACACGTACGTCCCGGTGAGGCCGCCCGACGTGTCGTCGGTGAGCCGCATGTGCGAGCCGAACTCGTTGTACCAGTCTCCGGCGATGGTCATCGATGTTCTCCCTGGGCGGACCCGTTCCGGCGGCCGCACCCCGGTCGGGCGGCCGCGTGGCTCTCCCAGGATCGGGCCGGGGGGTGGGCTTCGCACCGCGACCGGGCCGGTGCGCG
>NZ_JBEYFP010000894.1:0-2287 GCF_040634455.1 Kitasatospora sp. NPDC007106 | reverse complement strand
CGCGGTACATCCGGACGACGTCCGGCACCGGCACGGACGGCCAGACGGTGAGCGCGCCGGTGAGCCGGTCGACCCCGCGCCGCCGCCCCGGCGTTCAACTACGGTGAGGCGCTGCAGAAGTCGCTGCTCTTCTACGAGGCCCAGCAGTCCGGCAAACTGCCCGCCACCAACCGGGTGGGCTGGCGCGGCGACTCCGCCCTCGACGACGGCAAGGACGTCGGGCTCGACCTCACCGGCGGCTGGTACGACGCCGGCGACCACGTCAAGTTCGGCCTGCCGATGGCCGCTTCCACCACCATGCTGGCCTGGGGCGGCATCGCCGCGAAGCAGGGCTACACCGCCTCCGGCCAGATGCCGTACCTCAAGAACAACCTGCGCTTCGTCGACGACTACCTGCTCAAGGCGCACGCCGCCCCGAACGTGCTCTACGGCCAGGTCGGCAACGGCTCGGCCGACCACGCCTGGTGGGGCCCGGCCGAGGTGCTGCCGATGGCCCGGCCCGCGTACCGGATCGACGCCACCTGCCCCGGCTCCGACCTCGCCGGCGAGACCGCCGCCGCCCTCGCCTCCTCCTCGATCGTCTTCGCCGACAGCGACCCGGCGTACGCCGCCACCCTGGTCACCCACGCCAAGCAGCTGTACTCCTTCGCCGACACCTACCGCGGCAAGTACAGCGACTGCATCAAGGACGCCCAGGGCTACTACAACTCCTGGAGCGGCTACAACGACGAACTGGTCTGGGGCGCGATCTGGCTGTACAAGGCCACCGGCGACAGCAGCTACCTCGCCAAGGCCGAGACCTACTACGCCAACCTCTCCACCGAGCCGCAGACCAGCACCAAGTCCTACCGCTGGACGATCGCCTGGGACGACAAGTCCTACGGCGCGTACGTGCTGCTCGCCCAACTCACCGGCAAGCAGCAGTACATCGACGACGCCAACCGCTGGCTGGACTGGTGGACGGTCGGCGTCAACGGCAGCCAGGTGAAGTACTCGCCCGGCGGCGAGGCCGTGCTCGACTCCTGGGGATCGCTGCGCTACGCCGCCAACACCTCGTTCGCCGCCCTGGTCTACTCCGACTGGCTCACCGGCGACGCCACCCGCAAGGCCCGCTACCACGACTTCGCCGTCCGCCAGATCGACTACGCGCTCGGCGAGAACCCCCGCAAGTCCAGCTACCTCATCGGCTTCGGCACCAACCCGCCGAAGAACCCGCACCACCGCACCGCCCACGGCTCCTGGACGGACCAGCTCACCAACCCGGTCAACAGCCGGCACACCCTGATCGGCGCCCTGGTCGGCGGACCGAGCTCGCCCGACGACTCCTACACCGACGACCGCTCCAACTACGTCAACAACGAGGTCGCCACCGACTACAACGCCGCCTTCACCGGCGCCCTCGCCCGGCTCTACGGCGAGTACGGCGGCAGCCCGCTCGCGGCCTTCCCGCCCACGGAGACCCCGGACGGGCCGGAGACGACCGTCCAGGCCTCGGTGAACGCCTCCGGCACCAACTTCACCGAGATCAAGGCGTACCTCGTCAACACCTCCGCCTGGCCCGCCCGCGCGCTGAAGAACGCCTCGCTGCGCTACTGGTTCACCCTGGAGCCGGGGGTGAGCCCGAGTCAGATCACCCTCACCACCAACTACAACCAGTGCGGGGCGATCAGCGGCCCGACCCTGTACTCCGGCTCCACCTACTACGTCACCGTCGACTGCTCGAACACCGTGATCGCGCCGGCCGGGCAGTCCGCGTACCGCAAGGAGATCCAGTTCCGGATCGCCTCCTCCGGTGCCTGGGACCCGACCAACGACTGGTCCTACCAGGGCATTTCGCTGGTGCCCGGCTCGACGCCGGTGAACGCGCCGAACATCCGGCTGCTGGACGGGGGAGTACCGCAGTGGGGCGCCGAACCGGACGGCACCACGCCGTCGCCGTCCCCCTCGCCCAGCCCCAGCCCCTCGCCGTCTCCTTCGCCGTCCCCCTCGGCCTCTCCTTCACCCTCGCCCTCGCCCTCGCCTTCGCCGAGCGGCAGCCCCACCCAGCCGATCGCGGGCTGCACGGTCGCCTACGCGGTGGGCAGCAACTGGGGTACCGGGTTCACCGCCGACGTGACCGTCCGCAACACCGGCAGCACGACCGTCTCCGGCTGGACGCTCGCCTGGACCTACCTGGGCGGTGAGAAGATCACCAACGCCTGGAACGCCCGCGTCACGCAGTCCGGCGCGGCCGTGACCGCCGGCGACGCCGGCTGGAACGGCACCCTCGCCCCGGGCGGCACCGCCT
>NZ_JBEYFP010000893.1:0-2292 GCF_040634455.1 Kitasatospora sp. NPDC007106 | reverse complement strand
GTCCGACGGCTCCCGCGTCTGGCGGGAGCCGTCGGACACGCCCCGGTGTGCCGGTGTCGTCAGCCGAACTCGAGTTCGCGGACCAGCTCCGCCGCCTGCGGCCAAGGACCGTAGCCGGAGGCGGGGTTGAGATGGCCGACCGCTCCGAGCCCGATCAGGCGGCTGCCCCAGGCGGCCGCCATCCCGGCGACCCTCTGCGGGTGGCCGAGCGGGTCGTCGTCGCTCATCGCGACGATGCTGGGGAACGGCAGGGCCGTTCTCGGCGTCGGGGTCCAGCCCTTCTGCCGGAGCGCCTCCGGGGTGGGATAGCCCTCGGGCAGCGGGGTGTCGAAGTCCGGCGGGGTGGCCAGCAGCGCGCCGTGGACCGGGCGTCCGGTCCGCAGCGCCCAGTGGACGGTGGTCATCACCCCGGCGCTGTGGGCGACCAGGATCGGCGGCCCGGGCGCCTCGGCGACCGTCTCCTCGAGGGCGGCGACCCGGGCCTCGCAGTCGATCCGGTCGTCGTCGCCGGCCAGCGGCGGGACGGTGCGGACGTCCCGGCCGGCGGCGGCGAGCCCGTCGGCGAGGACGGTCTGCCAGTGGTCGGCCACGTGGCCGCGCAGCCCGGGGACGATCACGACCGGGGGAGGGAGGGGGGAGCTCATGCGGGTGTCTCCGCTTCGTGGGGGGCCGGGGCGAAGCCGTTCAGGCGGCGCAGGTCGGTGCGGTAGCGGCTGCGGCCGACCAGGAAGCAGGCCGAGGCCAGCAGGGCGACCAGGGGGACGAGCTGCAGCGCGCCGAGCAGGCCGGTGCGGTCCGCGATCATCCCGGTGACCGCGGGCCCGGGGGCCAGGCCGAGGAGGCTGTTGGCCAGGGTGAGGGTGCCGAAGGCGGTCGCCGGGATCGCGTCCGGGGTCAGATTGGCGACCATGGCGGCCGCCGGGCCGGCCGTCGCGCCGGAGAGCAGCGCGCCGGCGCCGAGCAGGAGGAGCTGGGGCGCCCCCGTCGGGATCCGGAACGCGGCCGTCAGCAGCACCAGTGATCCCAGGCTGCAGGCGAGGGCGACGAGCCACTTGCGGGCCGGGTCGGACCGGCTGATCCGGTCGGACGCCATGCCGCCGCCGACCATGCCGATGCCGATGAGCAGTGCGTAGAGCCCCGCCGTGCCGCCGGCCCTGGCCGTGGGCATCCCGTAGTAGCGGTTGAAGAAGCTGGGCAGCCAGGCGATCAGCGCTCCGGGGATGAACAGCTGGAGCCCGCTGCCGACGTACGCGCCGACCACCGAGACCGAGGAGAACAGCTTGGGCAGCAGGGCGCGCAGTGGTGCCGCCGCCGCGCGCTCCGCCCGGCTCGGGCGCGGCCCGGGGTGCAGCCGCTTCTCGGTGACCACCAGGGCGAAGACCACGGCCAGGACCAGCCCGAAGATCCCCATGGTGCCGAACGCCCAGCGCCAGCCCAGGTGTTGGCCGACGGCGCCGCCGATCGCGACGCCGAGGACGGAGCCGAACGCGCCGCCGGCGATGAACGCCCCCGAGAGGGTGGCCCGCATGCCGATCGGGAAGACGCTGAGCACCACGGCGATGCCGACACTGCCGTAGGCGGCCTCGCCGATGCCGACGAAGAGACGGCCGACGAACATCTGGCCGTAGTCCGCCGCCACCGCGCAGCCGAGGGTCGCCACGCTCCACGTGATCGCGGCGGCCACCAGGCTCCGCACCCGGCCCCAGCGGTCGGCGAGCAGCGACATCGGGAAGGCCAGCACGCCGACCGCCAGGGCGACGACGCCGCTGAGCGATCCCAACTTGGCGTCCGTCAGCATCCATTCGGCCTTCAGCAGCGGGAAGACCGCATTCAGCACCTGCCGTGACATGTAGTCCGAGAGGAGCAGTCCGAAACTCAGCGCGAAGACCACCCAGGCGTAGCGCCTGGACACGGCCGGCGCCTGGGCAGCGGCGGCCGGAGCCGCCGCCGGCTCCGCATCGGTGTGAAACGCCATTGTTACCACCTCACCTGTTGCTGGGACGGGCTCAGAAGGGTCTGGCTCCGACGATTCCGGCGCGCTCCATCCGGCGGACGGCGGGCCAGTAGTCCTGCACGGCGTAGTGCTGGGTGGAGCGGTTGTCCCAGATCGCGACGCTGTTCGGCTGCCAGCGCCAGCGCACCTGGTACTCGGGGATCGCCGCCTGGCTGATCAGGTACGTCAGCAGGTTGGCGGCGCCCGGGGCGTAGTCCAGGCCGAAGCGGACGTTCTCCGGGGTGTGGTAGTTGACGAAGTGCGTGGTGAAGCCGTTGACGAAGAGGATCTTCTCGCCG
>NZ_JBEYFP010000892.1:0-2294 GCF_040634455.1 Kitasatospora sp. NPDC007106 | reverse complement strand
GCCGGGCATCGCCCCGCCGGTCGAGGAAGGGCCCGCGTGGAACGCCCCGCCCGCGGCCGTGTCTCCCGCCCCGCCGGCGAGCCGAAGCGGACGGGAAGAGGCCGGGGATTGCTGCTCCGCCAGGACGGCGTGGATCTGCCGGGTGGTCGAGTCCTCGTGCTCCGTGAGGTTCCGGGTCACCTGGTCCATCCGGTCGGCGGTGCCCCGGAACGAGCCGAGCAGCCGCCTGAGCACCTCCACTCCGACGGCCGTGGCGATCTGCTCGGCGGCGGCGACCACCAACCTGCCGAACGCGTCCCCGGGATCGCCCATGTCCAGGCCCTCGACGACCCGCCGGAAGGAACTGCCGTGGGAGTCGATGTCGTCCGCGTGACGCCGCAGTTCGAGCGCGCAGGACGCCAACCGGGCCAGGTCCACCCCGAACCCGGCCCCGACGGTGCCGCCCGGCCCCGACCCGTCACCGGGCACCAGCTGCTTGACCACGGTCTCCACCAGGTCCGCCACCGGCTGGGCCAGCGCCTGCCCGAGCGTCGACACCGCGTCCTCCAGGAGGGTGGAGAGGATCTGCCGGCCGGCCGCGAGGACGGCCGCGGAGTCCGCCGGCCCCAGCAGCGAGGAGACGGCCAGTTCCCCCTGGGTGGCCACGAGTTGGACCACGGTCGCGCTCTTGCAGGCCTCGATGCCCAGGGCCGCGGCGTTGAGCGCGTTCGCGGCGACACCGCAGGCTTCCACCACCAGGCCGGAGTACGTCGAAACCGTTCGCCACAGCTCGGCCAGCCTGTCCGCCGACGTACCGTGGTAGACCTCCCCCAGCGCGGTGAGAGCCTTGTCGGCGACCATCTGGACCGAGTCGATCTGCGAGGCGACTCCTCTGAGCCCGTCCGCGAGCCTGTCCAGTTCGTCCTCGTTCACCCGGGGCCAGTGCAGCCCGAGGAGATCGAGCACCGCGGCGAGCTCCGGCGGCAACTCCAGTGCCATGTTTCCCCCAAACGTCTGTCGTACGGCTACGCGCACGGGCGCACCGGATGCCACAGGCCCGTCCTGCGACCCGCACGCGGGTGGTTGAGTGCGTGAGAGGCCTGCCGCTGCCGCCGGACACCGCTCCGCCCCACGGCGGGACTGCGCGGCCGCAGCGCCGAATGCCGCGGCGACCGCACGGCCCACCGGGCGGCACGGCGTGCCGGCCAGGCGTACCGATGGTGGTGTCCGCGCCGAATCGGGAACAGGCCGAGACACCGGCCACACATGGCCGGTGTGCGGGAATCGCCTGCCCACGCCCGCACCCGTGGGCGTGGTCCACCGTGGGTGCTGTCGGACGGCCGATCGTCGGGCACGGGCGCCGCAGGGACGTCCCAGCACTGAGCCGTCGGCAAGGGCGCCTTCCGCGTCCGTTCTCCCGGTCCGCGGTGGCTCTGTCGCGGACGGCCGGGCGGTCGGGCGGTGACTGGACGACTGGGCGACTGGACAGAAATATGACGACCGGTCTACTTTGGCAGCATGGGAGTCAAGGGCGAGGAGACACGGGCGCGACTGGTACGGGCGACCCGGGACCTCATCGAGGAGCGGGGCTACTACGGCACCGGGCTCAACGACGTCCTGGCCGCCAGCGGCGCACCCCGCGGGTCGATGTACTTCCACTTCCCCGCAGGGAAGGACGAGATGGTCGCGCTCGCGCTCACCGAGGCCGGCCAGGACATCGGAGCACTCATCGCGGGCGCCGCCGAATCCGGGGAGCCCCCCGCCCACGTGGTCCGCCGACTGCTGGAGGCACTCGGCGACCGGATGGAGGAGTCCGGCTACGCCAAGGGGTGCCCGGTGGCGACCGTCGCCCTCGAAACCGCAGCGGGCCACGAGCAACTGCGCCGGACGTGTGCCGACACCTACCAGGCGTGGCAGGACGCGCTCGCCGCCATGCTGGTCCGCCACGGCCGCGACAGCGCCGGGGCCGAGGCGGCGGCGTGCGCCGTCCTCGCCCTGGCGGAGGGGGCGCTGCTGCTGTCCCGTGTCGCGCACAGCCGAACCCCGCTCGACCGGGCCGCCCGCGCCGCCGAACTGCTGATCCGCGCCGACACCGCCTGATCCGGCCCGCGCGGTCGACCCCGCGCCGGCCATGCCATGACCAAGAAATATGTAGACCGGTCCGTTTGAAAGGATCCCCATGTCCAGTCCCGGCACCCTCGTCCTCGGCGCCACCGGCTTCATCGGCCGCTGGTACGTACTGGAGCTGCTCACCCGCGGCGAACACGTCGCCGTCGGCCTGCGCGGTGGCGCCGCCCGCGACGGCGAGCTGCGCA
>NZ_JBEYFP010000891.1:0-2297 GCF_040634455.1 Kitasatospora sp. NPDC007106 | reverse complement strand
CGGCGGCGGCCGCACTACGCCTGTGCGGCCGTCGGCGGGGCGGCCCGGTCAGGGGTCGAGGTCGTCGCCGCTTCGCTCGGCGAACTGGGCCATCGCCTTGAGGGTGATCGGCCCGGGGGCGGGCAGCTCGTGGCCGTCGATCCGGTGGACGCCCTGGACGTCGCGGAGGGTGGAGGTCAGGAAGACCTCCTCGGCCTCGAACAGCACCTCGAAGGGCAGGTCGGCCTCCTCGGCGCCGCTCCAGTCGACGACCAGCCGGCGGGTGATGCCGGCCAGGCAGCCGGACTCGAGGGGCGGGGTGAGCAGCCGGCCGCCGAGGACGACGAAGACGTTGGAGCCGGTGCCCTCGCAGAGCCGCCCGGCGGTGTTGGCGAAGAGCGCCTCGGAGGCGCCGGCCCGGTGCGCGGTCGCGAGCGCCACCACGTTCTCGGCGTAGGAGGTGGTCTTGAGGCCGGCGACGGCGCTGTGCTCGTTGCGGCGCCACGGCACGGTGACCACCGCGGTCGTGTCCGGGCGCGGCTTGGCGGTGCCGAGGGCGACGACCAGGGTGGGCGCGTCCTCGCCCCGCTCGGAGCCGAGCGGGGAGGTGCCGCCGGTGTAGGTGATCCGCATCCGGCCGAGCGGCATCGGGTTGGCGGCGAGCACGGCCGCGCAGGCCTCGCGGACGGCGTCGTGGTCCGGGTCGGCGAGGCCGAGACCGCGGGCGGAGCGGGTGAGCCGGTCGAGGTGGCGGGTGAGCGCGAAGGCCTGCCCGTCGACGGCCTTGACCGTCTCGAAGACGCCGTCGCCGACGGTGAGGCCGTGGTCCAGGACGGAGACGGCGGCACTGCCGGCGTCCACGAGGTTGCCGTTGACCCAGATCATCGAGTGCTGCTCCCGGGGTTGTTCAGTGGGTGCTGGTGCCCGACGCTATCGCGACCAGGCGGGCCGCCTTGAGCTCGGTCTCGTCCCATTCGCGCTCGGGGTCGGAGCCCCAGGTGATGCCGGCGCCGGTGCCGAACCGGAGGACGGGCGCGCCGCCCGTCCGGTCGATCCAGAAGGTGCGGATGCCGACGGCGAGTTCGGCCTCGCCGCGGTCGGCGTCCACCCAGCCGACGGCGCCGCAGTAGGGGCCGCGGGGGGCGGTCTCGAGGGTGTCGATGATCCGCAGCGCGCTGGACTTCGGCGCGCCGGTGACCGAGCCGGGCGGGAAGGTGGCGGCGAGCAGCTCGGGCCAGCCGGCGCCGTCCCGCAGCCGGCCCTCGACGGTGGAGACCAGGTGGACGAGGCCCGGGTGCTTCTCGACCGCGCAGAGGTCGGGGACGGTGACGGTGCCGGTCCCGCAGACCCGGCCGAGGTCGTTGCGGACCAGGTCGACGATCATCACGTTCTCGGCGTGGTCCTTCTCCAGCAGGTCGGCCTCGGTGCGGCCGGTGCCCTTGATCGGGCCGGAGGAGACGGTGCGGCCGCGGCGGCGCAGGTAGAGCTCGGGCGAGGCGGTGGCGATCTCCACCCCGTGCTCGGGCAGGCGGATCGTTCCTGCGTACGGCGCGGGGTTGCCGCGGGCCAGCAGGCCGGTGAGCGCGTCGATGTCGGAGCGCTCCGGGTCGGGCAGCGGCGCGGAGAGCACCCGGCAGAGGTTCGCCTGGTAGACCTCGCCGGCCGCGATGTGCTCGCGGATCCGGCTGACGCCCGCGGTGTAGGCGGCCCGGTCGAGCGAGCTGTGCCAGTCCTCCGTCCGCGGACCGAGCCAGCCGGCGGTGGCCGGCGGCGCCGGGTCGGGGCGGACCTCGTCGAAGCGGGCGCAGGTGAGACGGCCCTCGAAGTCGTACGCGACCGCCCAGAAGCCGCCGCGGTCGAGGACCGCGGGGTCGCCGGAGACCTCGCGCAGCCCGGTGGCGAGACGGCCGCCGAAGCGGGCGATCGGCTGGTCGGGGCTGAGGGGGGCGGTGCGGCCGGACACGGTTCTCCTGCGCGGACTCGGGTGCTGCTCCGCGCGGATGCGGCGCGGGGCCGGTTCGGGGATTGCCCGGTGCCTGAAGTGTAGGTCGGCGGCCCGCCGGGGCGGCCGGGGGCGGCCCTTGGACCTGCGCCGCAGCCCCCGCCCCGGGCGGCCGGGGAGCCACCCGGACGGCTGACGGAGCACCACCTTCCGGCCACCCCCGCGCCACGCTGCGGGAACGGATTTTTAGCTGGCCCGGGAATCCGCTAGAGTTCAACACGTCGCCGGGACGCGGAACCGAAGAAAAGCGGGGAAGCAGCCGGGAGACAGGCGGACGTGGCTCAGTTGGTAGAGCATCACCTTGCCAAGGTGAGGG
>NZ_JBEYFP010000890.1:0-2300 GCF_040634455.1 Kitasatospora sp. NPDC007106 | reverse complement strand
GCCGCGCGGCCCTCGCTCTCGCCGCCGCCGTCGTCCTGGCGGCGACCACGGCCCCGGCCGCCCGGGCCCACACCCGGCCGGACGGCGGAACACTGATCCTCGTCGGTGGCGGCCTGAAGGACGACAACGCCGAGATCTACGGCGAGATCATCACCAAGGCCGGCGGAGCGGGCCGCGCCCGCATCGGCGTCCTGACCGCCGCATCCGTGCCCGAGAGCCAGGACCCCGACGCGGCCGACCCCGAGCGCTGCTCCAACTCGGTCTGCAACGGCGCGTACTACGCCGGCCTCTTCAAGCGCCACGGCGCCGCCGACGCCCAGTGGATCCCCGTCGACATCGAGCACGTCGCCGCCGCCGACTCCGACGCGGCCGTCGCCCAGGTCGAGTCGATGACGGGCTTCTTCTTCGGCGGCGGCGACCAGTACCGCTACCTCACCAGCCTGCTCCACGGCGACGCCCACACCGACTCCAGGGTGCTCGCCGCGATCCGTGCCAAACTGGCGGCCGGCGCGGTCGTCGCCGGATCCAGCGCCGGCGCCCAGATCGCCTCCGGCCCCGACATGGTCAGCGGCGGCGACAGCTACCAGGCCCTGCGCGACGGCAGCGCCCCCGGCTACTTCGACGACGCCACCCGACTCGGCTACGTCCCCGCCGGCGGCTTCGGCTTCTTCGGCTCCGGCCTGCTGGACACCCACACCGGGACCTACGGCCGCGAAGGCCGCGCGATCCGCCTCGCCGCCGACACCAACCACGACCGCGTCTTCGCGCTCGACGAGAACACCGCCGTCGAGGTCGAGCACACCGGCGGCCGGAACGAGTCCCTGCGCGTCCTGGGTACCCACGGCGTGTCCGTCTTCGACCTGCGCCGGGCCCGGACCCGCACCGTCGCGGGCCGCTGGAGCATCGAGGGAGTGCGCTACAGCTACCTGACCCGCGGCGACCGCTACCGGCCCCGCACCTGGCAGGTCCAGCCGGCCGCCGGCCGGCGTCCGCTCACGGCCGCCACCGACGCACCCGTTCCGGCCGACCACGACGTCTTCTGCTCCGTCGACAACCCCGACGGCGTCCCTTACGGCTTCTCCGGCACCGCCCGGGCGCTGACCGCGACCACCGCCCAGCGCACCGCCACGGCCACCACCTACGAGACCGGTCCGGCGTTCGCGGTCCGCTTCGAGAGGCGCGGCGACACCCGGGCCTGGACGGACGACGGCACCACCACCGCGTCCCTCGCCGACCTGACCGTCGGCATCGGCCCCGCCGAGCGCTGACCGACCCGCACGGCTGATCCCCGCGGCCTGGCGTTTCGCTAGGCTGCGGGGATCACGCACTCCGACCGACCCGATTCCCGCCCGGGAAAGGACCCGACCATGGCCCCCGTCACGCTCGCCGAAGACATCCGGCAAAGGCTCGGCGAGTGCAGCCCTGCCGAGCGCAAGGTCGGCCGGGTCCTGCTCGCGGGCTGGCCCGCGGCCGGCTTCGAGACCATCGCCACCCTCGCGGAGCGGGCGGACGTCAGCGCCCCCACCGTGATCCGTTTCGTCAACCGGCTCGGCTACCGCGGATTCCCGGACTTCCAGGCCGCGCTGCGGGCCGAACTGGACGAGCGCCAGGCCTCCCCGCTCACCCTGTACGCCGCGGGGAAGTACGGCTCCTCCGCCGAAGCCGGGCAGGGCGAGCCGAGCGGGCCGGCCGGCCTGCTCGCCCGGGGCCGGGAGGTCTTCACCGCGGCGGTGGACCGCACCCTGGCCGAGGTCACGCCCCACGACCTCGAACGGGCCGTCCAACTGCTCGCCGACCCCAAGCGCCGCGTCACCCTCGTCGGCGGCCGTTTCAGCCACCTCTTCGCCCAGTACCTGGGCCTTCACCTGATGCAGATGCGCGACGACGTGCGCTTCCTCCCGGACCGGCCGGTCGAGCGCACCGCGCACCTCGCCGCCCTGGGCCGGCGCGACGTCCTCGTGGTCTTCGACTACCGCCGTTACGAGGACGACAAGGTCACCGTGGCGGAACTCGTCCGCGAGGCCGGCGGGCGCGTCGTGCTCTTCACCGACACCTGGCTGTCGCCCGTCAGCACCCAGGCCGAGGTCGTGCTCTCCAGCCAGGTCGGGGCGCCCTCGCCCTACGACAGCCTGGTGCCCACGCTCGCCGTCGTGGAGACGGTGGTGGCCGGGATCATCGGCGAACTGGGGGACGGCGCCCACCAGCACATGCAGCGGGGCGAGCAGACCGCCCGCCGCATCGGCCTGACCTGACGTCAGCCGGGCTGATTCCTGCACGGGTGCGGCCGGGCAGGGGGACTG
>NZ_JBEYFP010000889.1:0-2301 GCF_040634455.1 Kitasatospora sp. NPDC007106 | reverse complement strand
TCAGTGTGACTGCCTGGGGCACCGGTTCGGGAACGCGGCCGGCCACGGGGTGCGCGAGCGCCGCTATCCGACGGACATGTCCGACGCGGAGTGGGCGGTGGTGCGGCCGGTTCTGCCGGTGCCGGCCTGGCTACGCGGCCGGGGCGGGCAGCCGGAGGCCTACTGCCACCGCGCGATACTGGACGCGATCCGCTACCTCGTCGACAACGGAACGAAGTGGCGGGCCATGCCGGCCGACTTCCCGCCGTGGGACCGGGTCTACGCCTGCTTCCGCCGCTGGCGCGACCACGGTCTGGTCCGTGAGTTCCACGACCGGCTCCGTCGCAGGGTCCGCGAGCAGGCCGGGCGGGACCCGGAGCCGAGCGCGGGCGTGATCGACTCGCAGTCCGTCAAGGCGGACGCTGTCGTCGGCCACGACAGCCGCGGCTTCGACGGCGGCAAGCTGATCAACGGACGCAAACGGCACGTCGTGGTCGACACGCTCGGCCTGCTGCTGGGGGTGCTGGTCACCTCGGCGGACATCGGCGACCGCGCCGCCGCCCATGCTCTGCTCGCCCGGGTCGCCGCCGCGCACCACCGGCTGGCCCTGGTCTGGGCCGACGGCGGCTACACCGGCAACCTCGTCGAGTACTGCCTCGCCGTCCTCGCCCTGGTCCTCGCCATCGTCAAGCGCAGTGACGACATGCGCGGCTTCGTCGTGCTGCCCAAGCGGTGGCTCGTGGAGCGGTTCTTCGCCCACCTGATGCGAAGCCGCCGCCTGGTGCGGGACTTCGAGCGGTCCACCGGCAGCGCGGAGGCGGTGGTCTACTGGTCGGCGACGATGCTCATGACCCGGCGCCTTGCCCAGTCACGGCCTTCGCGAGTGTGAACCGGCCCGGCACCGGCTCGGCCAGCCACCCCCGCGCTGTCAGCCGCTTCGCCTTCGACCGCAGTGCCTCGATCTTCGCAGGCACCGGGTCCAGGCCGAAGCAGCCGGCCATCTTCTGGCAGGTCAGCGGACCTTGACCGAGACGGCCCCGGTCCGCGAGAACCTGCACGATGCGCTGGTAGTCCGCCGACAGTGCCGACCGGGCCAGGCCCGCCCCCACATCGGCACCACCGACTTCGGCTTCGCCGCCTCCGAAGACGCAGGCAGCGCGGGCGGTCCACCGCGATCCGACGGCTCCTCGGCGGCGTCCGTGCCGACCGCGTGGCCTTCGCCCAGGGACAGCACCTCGCCGACGCGCGAACGGGCGATGACCCACTCGTTCCACTCCCGCTCGGCCACGACCAGCTCGGCCTGGATCCGGTCGGCCTCCTCCCGCAGACCGTCCACACGACGGCGAGCAGTCAGCTCACGCTGTTCCAACAGCCCCACGATCGACGGCATCCCCGACCTCCACCAGAACGACCACTCGACACCTCACCACTCTCCGAAACCGCCGACCCCATGCCTGAACAGCGGAAACTCAGTCCTCAAGCCCGGAAACACAACAGCCACTGAGGCCCTTCGGGGCACGGAGGGCTGCGCGCAGCAGGGGTGACGGTGCCGCTGCGCTGCACCCGCTGCGCTGCACCCGCCGCCTCGCGTGAGTCCCCCCGCGCCGGTCGCCGGCCCACAGCCGGCCGGTCCGTTCGGCGAGCCGGGTTGCGGCGGCACCGGGACGGGCCGCAGATTTGGGCAGGGGGTCGAGTCGCCGGAGGGAAGGCCCCGTGAGTTCGCAGCCGCCGTCAGGATCGTCCGAGCCGTCCGGCCCGCCCACCGGGCCGCTGTCGGGTCCCGGGGAGGGCGGGCCGCCGCCGTCCGGGCAGGGGCCAAGGCCGCAGTCCGGACAGGGCTCGTACCCGCCCGGGCCGCCGGAGCCGCCGACCATCGCGGGCGGCCCGCCTCCCGGGCCGCCCGCGGAGCCCCCGCGGACGGTGATCGGCGAATCCGGCGACGAGCCGGGGCCGCCCTGGTGGCGAAAGCCCCGCTACATCGCCCTGCTGGCCGGGCTCGTGGTGGCGGCCATCGCCGTCGGCGTCGCGGTCGCCACCCAGGGGTCGGACGGCAACGTGGAGGTGCCGCCGGCGGCCTCGTCCTCGCCGGCCACCCCCGCGGAGTCCACCGCCGGGTCCGAGACCCCGCCGTCGACCCCGGCCCCGACCGCGACCTCGAGGCCCACCGGCTACACGACCCCGGCTCCCACGCGCACCCCCACGCCCACGCACTACACGACCCCCACGCCCACGCCCACCCGCTCCTCCTCGCCGAGGACCTCTCCGCCGGCCTCGACGACGTCCCGGGCGACCACCTCGAATCCTCGCGCCACGCCGAGTAAC
>NZ_JBEYFP010000888.1:0-2301 GCF_040634455.1 Kitasatospora sp. NPDC007106 | reverse complement strand
CGCGTGTGCGGTCCGGGGCGTCGCGGTGCCGGGCGGGGTGCGGCTCAGGGCCGGGGCACGGGTGGCGGGCCCGGGGCGGGTGCGGGTGCCGCGGCGGGCCGGGCGGCCGCTGGGCGCTTGACGGCGGGCGCCTTGGGCTTGGGCTTGGGCTTCGGTTGCGGCTTCGGCTTGGGCTTGGGCTTGGGCGCGGCGGGGGGCTGGGGGCTGGGCGTGGGCGGTTCGGTGTTGCCGGGGCCGGGTTGCAGGTCGAACTGGCCGACCGGGCTGCCGCCGAGCGCGGCGTCCATGTAGGAGGTCCAGATCCGGGCGGGGAAGGTGCCGCCGTTGACCCGCTCGTAGCCGGCGGTGCCGGCCAGCGACTCCTTGGCGTGGGTCTTCTTGTCCTCGCGGAACAGGCCGACCACCGTGGCGAGTTCGGGGGTGTAGCCGGCGAACCAGGCGGAGCGGTTGTCGTCGGTGGTGCCGGTCTTGCCGGCGGCGGGCCGGCCGAGGGCCTGGGCGGTGGCGCCGGTGCCGCGCGGGCCGACGGTGTCGCGCAGGACGTCGGTGACGGCGTCGGCGCTGGTGCGGCTGACGGCGGTGGTGGCGTCGTGGGCGGGCAGCGCGGGCCGGTCGCCGGTGCCGGGGCGTTCCAGGGCGGTGACGGCCCAGGGGCGGAAGGCCTGGCCGTGGTTGGCGAGGGCGGCGTAGACGGCGGCGAGGTCGAGGGCGCTGGGGGTGGCGGTGCCGAGCGTCATCGAGCTGTGGTCGGGGTCCATGCCCTGGAGGCTGTCGGGCAGGCCGAGGCGGATCGCGGTGCGGCGGACGTTGTCGAGTCCGGCGTCGATGCCGAGCTGGGCGTAGACGGAGTTGACCGAGCGCATCATGGCTTCGCGCAGGGTGATCTGGCCGTGGTTCTCGTTGTCCTCGTTGGGCGGGGCGTAGGGGGTGGGGCCGCCGACGACGAGCCGGCCGCTGGTGCCGTCGTACGGGGTCTGGGTGGTGATGGGTTTGCCGTCCTGGGTGGTGCGGTCGCCCTCCAGGGCGGCGGCGAGGTCGATGGGCTTGAAGGTGGAGCCGACCTGGTTGTCCTGGCGGAGGGCGTCGTTGTAGGGCTGGACGGCGTAGTCGGGGCCGCCGTAGGCGGCGACGATGCGGCCGGTGCCGGGTTCGACGGAGGCGCCGGCGACGCGGACGTCGGTGTCGGTGCGGGGGCGCTTGGCGGGGTCGAGTTCGGCGGTGAGTTCCTGCTTGACGGCGTTGACGAAGGCGTCCTGGCGGTTCTTGTCGAAGGTGGTGGTGATCCGCCAGCCGCCGGCCTTGAGGGTGGCGGTGTCGAGGACGCCGGTCTGGGTGAGCCAGTCGTCGGCGATGTCGACGAGGTAGCCGGCCTGCCCTTCGAGGCCGCCCGCGGGCTGCGGTTCGAGGACCTCGGGGAAGGTGGTCGCGGCGCGGGTGGCCTGGTCGAGGAGGCCGAGCGAGACCATGCCGTCGAGGACGTAGTTCCAGCGGGCGACGGCCTTCTCGCGGTTGGCGGGGGAGGCGGTCTTCACGTCGTAGGCGCTGGGGGCCTGCAGCAGGGCGGCGAGGTAGGCGCCCTGGGCGAGGTCGAGGTGGGCGGCGTCGGTGCCGAAGTAGGCGCGGGCGGCGGTCTGGATGCCGTAGGCGCTGCGGCCGAAGTAGCTGGTGTTGAGGTAGCCGGCGAGGATCTCGTCCTTGCTGTCCTGGCGGTCGACCTTGAGCGAGATGAAGAGTTCGCGGGCCTTGCGGCTGAGGGTCTGTTCCTGCGTCAGGTAGTAGTTCTTGACGTACTGCTGGGTGATGGTGGAGCCGCCCTGGAAGGCGCGGCCGCCCTGGCCGAGGTGGCTGACGTTCTGCCAGGCGGCGCGGACCATGCCCTTGAGGTCGATGCCGCGGTTGCGGAAGAAGGTGCGGTCCTCGGCGGAGACGACGGCGTCGCGGACGTGCACGGGGACCTGGTCCAGGGAGACGTCCTCGCGGTTGACGGCGCCGGTGCGGGCGATCTCGGTGGTGCCGTCGGCGTAGTAGTACACGTTGCTCTGGGCGAGGGCGTGCGCGTTGGGGTCGGGGACGGGCACGGCCAGGTAGAGCGCGGCGAAGGCCCCGGTGGAGAGCAGCAGTCCGCCGCCGAGCAGGGTCAGCGAGGTCCGCCAGGTGGGGACGGTGCGGCGCCAGCGGGGGAGGCTGCGGCGGTGGTCGCGGCGGGCGCGGCGGCGCAGCCGGCGGCGGTCGCGGCGGGTGCCGGGTGCGGGCGCCCGGCATGACCGTCTTCCGGATGTCGATCTTCGTCTGGAACGTCCT
>NZ_JBEYFP010000887.1:0-2304 GCF_040634455.1 Kitasatospora sp. NPDC007106 | reverse complement strand
CCGGGCGGGGCCCCGTCGGGGTGCCCGCCCGGGGCGGCGGGCGTAGCGTCGCTGGTATGGGCGTTGTCCGGTTGATGCTGTGGCCTGCGCGGTCCTCCCGGCCACCGGGCGTTCCGGGCCTGCGGGGAGCCCCCCGTGCCGGCCGTCGCTGACCGGGGTCCGGCGGGCTGGGACAGGCGGATCGACGGCGCGCTGACCGGTGTCGTGGAGCTGTGCGGAGCCTCGTCCGGGTGCCTGTACCTGCTGCCGGAGGGCGAGGAGGTGCTGCACCTCACGGTGGTGCGGGGCCTGCCGGCCGAGTTCGTCGCACCGTGGACCCGGGTCGCGGTGACGGCACCCGTTCCGGTCGCCGACGCGGTGCGGCGCCGGGCGCTGGTGTGGTCGGGCAGCCAGCAGGACTTCGCCCGGGAGTACCCGCGGTCCGCGGTGACCATGCCGTACCACTTCGCGCTGGCCGCGGCGCCGGTCGAGGCGGACGGCGTCTGCGTGGGCGCGCTGCTGCTGCTGTGGCCGAGTGCCCACCCCCAGTACCTGCGCGATGCGGAGCGGGCGGTGGTCACCGCGGGCTGCGCGCAGCTGGGCGAGCTGCTGGCGGAGGCCGCCCCCGCGGTGCCGTCCCGGCCGCGGGTGCTGCCGCTGCGGCTGGCCGCGGCGAAGCTGCCGGAGACCGCCGCCCGGGCCTTCGCCGAGCGCCTCCCGGGCGGCAGCTGCGCGATGGACCTGAACGGCCGGATCGTCTTCCTCACCGACACGGCCTGCGCACTGCTCGGCGCCGGCCCGGAGAAGCTGCTCGGCGCGCTGCCCTGGCAGGCGCTGCCGTGGCTCGACGACCCGGCGTACGAGGACCGCTACCGGGCGGCCATCATCAGCCGGGAGCCGGCCGCGTTCACCGCGATGCGCCCGCCGGACCGCTGGCTGGCCTTCCGGCTGTACCCGTCCGGCGACGGCATCAGCGTACGGATCACCCCGGCCGCCGACGGGCCGGAGCCGGTGCCGCCGTCCCGTCCGGTGCCGGTCTCCCGGGCCGGGCAGATCTACCAGATCATGCACCTGGCCGCGGCCCTCACCGAGGCGGTCTCGGTGGACGACGTGGTGGCGCTGGTCGCCGAGCAGGTGCTGCCCGCCTTCGGCGCGGACGGGCTGGCGCTGCTCACCGCCGAGCACGGCCGGCTGCTGGTGACCGGCTACCGGGGCTACAGCGCGGACGCGATGGCCCGCTTCGAGGACATCCCGCTGAAGGTCCGGGACACCCCGACGCTGCGGGCGCTCACCACCGGGATCCCCGGCTTCTACGGCAGCTCGGCGGAGCTGGCGGAGGCCTACCCGGACGTCCCGCAGGTGACCGGGAAGCAGGCCTGGGCGGTGCTGCCGCTGATCACCTCCGGCCGTCCGGTCGGCTGCCTGCTGCTGGCCTACGACCGGCCGCACCCCTTCGCCGCGGACGAGCGGACGGTGCTGACCTCACTGGCCGGCCTGATCGCCCAGGCGCTGGACCGGGCCCACCTGTACGACACCAAGAACCAGCTGGCGCACGACCTGCAGCAGGCGCTGCTCCCCCACACCCTGCCCGCCGTGCACGGCCTGAAGGTCGCGGCGCACTACCTGCCGACCACCCGCGGCATGGACGTCGGCGGGGACTTCTACGACCTGATCCGGCTGGGCCCGAAGGCCGCCGCCGCTGTGATCGGGGACGTCCAGGGGCACAGCTTCCCGGCGGCGGCGCTGATGGGCCAGGTCCGCACGGCCGTGCACGCCGCCGCGGGCGCATCGCCGGAGGAGGTGCTGGTGCGCACCAACCGGCTGCTCTGCGACCTCGACCCGGGCCTCTTCACCACCTGCCTCTACGCGCACCTCGACCTCGCCGCGGGCCGGGCGTACCTGGTGAGCGCCGGCCATCCGCCGCCGGTGCTGCGGCCGCCCGGCGGTCCGGCCCGGGTGCTGGACATCCCGCCGGGCCCGCCGATGGGCATCGACCCGGACGCGATCTACCCGATCACCGAGACGGCGTTCGAGCCGGGCGCACTGCTGCTGCTCTACACCGACGGCCTGGTGGAGGCGCCCGGCACCGACCTGGGCCGGGCGATCGCCGCGCTCGCCGGGCAGCTGGACCAGTCGCTCTCCGGCGACCTGGACGTGACCGTCCGTGAACTGGTCGCCCGGGCCAGGCGGGCGGGCCGCCGGTGGGACGACATCGCCACCCTGCTGCTCCAGGCCGGGCCCGCCTGAGGGCTGCCGCGACCCGCAGGTGCGACCCGGGGTGACACCCGGAACGAAGGAGGACGGTCGTGGCCCACGTGCGCACGG
>NZ_JBEYFP010000886.1:0-2304 GCF_040634455.1 Kitasatospora sp. NPDC007106 | reverse complement strand
GCCCGTACCCCCCGGACGGGCGGCCGCCGGCGGGCGGTTCGGTGTTTCGCCGCAGCCGCGCGATCCGCGCCGTCCGTCCGGCGTGCCCCCGCGGACACCCCGAACCGCGGATCCGCCCGGGATCCGACCAGGCGTGGGCCGCCCCCGGGCGGGTAGGCGCGACGGTACGACCGACCGGCGCGACGCAGACCCACGGAGGTGGCCCCGTGAGCGAGGACATCGACTCCGACTCGGAGCCCACGGTGTGGGCGCTCACCGTGCAGGAACAGGAGATCGGCCCACCCGTCGCGGAGGCGTTCATCGAGGTCGGGCGGCGGTGGCACGCCGAACTGCTCACCCACGCCCTAGAGAGCGGCTTCCTGCTGGCAGCCGGCGACGCGCCGCAGAGCACCGCCGTGGTGGTGATGAACGGCCCGCTGGTCGACCGGCTGCTCTTCGTCGGCGGCCGGCAGTCCTGGGAGCCGGTGCCCAAGCCCGCGGCCTCCCCCGAGTGGCGGACCGCGGCCCGCGAACGCGGCGAGGTCCTGGTCGTCGTCGTCCCGCCCGGCACCTGCCTCACCGGCGGGGCCGACGGCGACCCGCAGGACGAGGCCGACGGCCTCACCCGCGGCGTCGCGGCCGGCGGCGAGGGCGTCGTCCTGCACGGCAGGGCAGCGCTCGCCCTGATCTGACCGGGCGCCGATTGCGGCGCACGGGCCCGGGTAAGCGCGACTGCCGACCGAACGCCCGTGCACGGAAGACGAGGTGCACCATGACCTCCGGCGACCTCATCGACGTTCTCACCACCGACCACGAACGGATCCGCAACCTGTTCGGCCGCATGGCGGGCACCCCGCTGAAGGACCCGCTGCGACGCGAACTCCTCGACGAGGCGGCCGCCCTGCTGGAACGCCACATGGCCGTCGAAGCCGAATACCTCTACCCGCTGGCGCTGCGCAGCCTCCCCGACCGCCGGGAGACCGTGGAACGGGAACGGGCCGCACTCGCCACGATCGGCGCCCTGCTCGACGACCTCTCCCGGATCGGCGCGGACGCCCCGCTCTTCGACCGCAAGGTCGCCCTGCTCGTCCGCGAGGTCACCGGCCACGCCAGCGAGGAGGAGGCACTGGTCCTGGACGGACTCGGCACCGCCGCACCGGCGGACGAACTCGCCGAGGCCGGTGCCCGGGCCCGCACGAAGCGGCTGCACAAGGTGCGCCGCTCACCGGCCGACCGGCCCCGGGACGACCTCCCGCCGACCGGCCCCCGCCCGAAGACCCACCTGCGGGACTTCTTCCGCATCGAGGGCCTGCCGGGGTGAACCCCGCCGGTGGCCCCCGGGTCAGAGGCTCTCCCGCAGCGGCGGCTCGTCGGCCGGGTCGATGTCGAAGACGGTGTCGGCCTCCGTCAGCCGGAGCAGGCGGACCAGCTGCGGAGAAGGCGCGGCCAGTCGGAGGGCGACGCCGACGGCCGTGGCCGCCAGCCGGGCGCGCAGCAGCGCGTTCAGCCCGGCCGAGGTGCAGAAGGCGAGCGCCGAGCAGTCCACCACCACGGCCGCCGGCAGGGGAGGAACGCCCAGCGCCTTCCCCAGGGCCTCCTCCAGCACGTGCACCGTGTCCATGTCGGCCTGGCCGGCGACGGCCAGCCTTCGTTCACCGGCCGGCGCCGGGCGGGGGGTGACACGGAGCTCCGCATCCACGGTGCTGCTCCCTCCGTCACGGACTCCCCGACGGGGCTTCCCGCGGCAGTGGCTCCCGGGGAGCCTGCCCGTCACCCGCGGAACGAAGCGTCCCTGCGGCGCAGACCGCAGAACGAAGACCCGGGCGGCCGGAGCCGTCACCGCGCCTGCAGGGGTTACAGCGGGCCGGGAGCCGGTTAGACGCTCCCGGGGGAGCAACGGACGCAGGAGACGACCAGGGTGAACCGGACATCGCGCCACTGGCATCTGCCGCTCGGGTCCACCGACGGTCCCGGGCCCCAGTCGGGCATGGCCTACGTGCGCCGAGCGCTGGCGCAGGGGCCGTCGCCCGTGCCGTCCTCCGGGGAACGGGCCGAGGACGTTCTGCTGGTGGCCTGCGAGCTGCTCACCAACGCGTACTGCCACACCCCGGGCCCGCTCAGCCTCGACCTCGACCTGGACCACGACACCCTCACCGTCGCGGTGACCGACGCGAGCACCCGTCCGCCGGTCGTCCGCCCCTACCGCCCGCAGCAGCCGCACGGCCACGGCCTGCACATCGTCGAACGGCTCGCGGTGGACTGGGGCGTCACGCCCGTCCCGAGCGGCAAGACCGTGTGGGCCGTGCTGCCGGCGCGCTGACCGGC
>NZ_JBEYFP010000885.1:0-2305 GCF_040634455.1 Kitasatospora sp. NPDC007106 | reverse complement strand
GCTCGGCACCGCCCGCGGACGGCGGCGTGGTGCGTCGCGCCACCGGACGGGCGGCGTGGCGGACGAACGGGTGCCCTCGGCCGGGCCGGGTCGTGCCGGCCCTGGGCGTGGCAGCCGGCGGGGCGTGGTGCGATGCGATGCGGTGCCGGGGTGCCGCGGGTGTCAGGGTGCGGCGGCGCGGATCAGTTCGGCAGCCGTCCGGACGACCGGCTCCCGGACGATGTCGTAGTGGCCGCCGGGGACCTGCCGGAGGTGCAGCGGGCCGCTCACCCGCGCGCGCCACTCGGCGGGGTCGACGGCGGAGTCCTCGGCGTGCAGCAGGGTGACCGGTCCGGCGTACGGGCCGGGCACGTGGGCCTGCATGGCGCGCGTGGCGGCCCGGTAGCCGTGGTGCCGGGCGGCCAGGTCGGTGCCGTCCAGCCCGAGGTCGATGCCGTGCTCGCGCAGCGCGGCGACCGCGGCGTCCAGCGCCTCGTCCGGCGGGAGCCGCCAGACCGCGGGGTCGACGGGCAGCCGGTCGCCGCCGCCGGGCAGGGCGTCGGCCGGTCCGGCGGAGTCCACCAGGTCGGCGACGAAGCGCTGCAGCGTGGCCGGGCCGTCCCAGGCGGGCACCGCGGCCGGCCAGCTCATGGTGTCCAGCAGGACGACCGGCGGCGCCGCCCCGGCGGTGGCGAGCCGGCGGGCCGCCTCGTACGCGACCAGGCCGCCGAAGGACCAACCGGCGAGCACCGCCGGGCGGCGTCCGGCCGCGGCCAGCAGCGCGAGGTAGTCCTCGGCCGTCGACTCCACCGTGGTGGGCCCGTCCGGCCGTTCCTCGGCGGCGACGGCGAGCACCGGCCGGCGTCCGGCCAGCAGCCGGGCCAGCCCGGTGTAGCAGAACACCCCGCCGCCGATCGGCGGGCACAGCACGACGGCGCCCGCCCCGCGGTCGGTGCCGGGGTGCAGCTCGACCAGGGTGCCGCGGGCGGCCGGCGGCACGGAGGGGCGGCTGCGGCCGGCGCGCAGCGCGTCCAGCAGGGCCTGCTTCTGCGGCGAGAGGGCGGCCACCCGGCCGTCGGCGGGCGGCACGGCGGGTGCGGGTGGCACGCTCGGTCCGGGCGGCACGGTCTCCTCCTGCGCGGTCGACGGGCGGCGGACGGTCACGGCCGGGGCGCCCCGGCCGGAACCAGGCGGTGCCGGTACAGCGCTTCGTAGTGCGGGAGTTGGGCGCGGTGATAGTCGGCGAGCAGCGGGGTGTTCGCCACCGTGTGCGGGTAGCTGCGCTCGGAGCGGACGAAGCCGGTGCTCCGTTCCGCGTCCACGTGCCAGCGCTGCGCCCTGCCCCAGCTGTCGTGCGCACCGGCCCGCCAGCTGAGGTCCTGCGGGCGGTGGTCGAGTCCGGCGCGCTCGCAGTAGGCCCGGACGGTGCCCTCCGGGTCGTCCAGCAGCGCGTCCGAGTCGACCACGGCGGGGACGGACCCGCTCTCCGCGGCGACCGCGTCGAAGAGTTCACGCAGCCGGCCGAAGCCGATCTCCGGCTCGGTGAGCGCGGGGTTGAGCGCGTAGTGCGAGGCGATCACCTCGTCCGGGCGGCGGATGATGAACGTGTGCCGCACCTCGGTGAGGAACCGGGGGTCCGCCAGGACGCCGGGGTAGTGGAAGTCGGTGGTGTCCTTGAAGAACACCAGGCGCTCGCGGGAGAGCCGCAGGATCGCGGCGATCAGCTCGGCCTCGGTGTGCACGGCCGTACCGTCGACCTCCGTGCTGCCGAAGTCCGCCAGGTGCGAGAACGGTTCGTGCAGGGTGACCACACCGGGGCGCTGCATCATCATCCGCAGGAATGCGGTCGACCGGGAGCGGGGTGCGCTCCACAGTGCGATCGCCCCGGTGGTGGTCGGCGGTTCCTCCGCACTCATGGTGCATTCCTTTCCCGGGTGGTTCGGTGCGGCGAGGCTAGCAACGCCCGGGGCCGGCCCGGAACCCCGGAATCGCGGTGGACGGCACGCCGTTTCGGCCTGTCAGCGCCATGCTTACGACCGCGACCTGCGGAGCCTGTGCCCGCGCGGCGGCGGGCGGTGGAATTCCGTTGACCCGCGGCCGTGGAATTGAACGATTCGGGTACGCCCGCGGAGCGGACCGAAGCATTCCGTTGACCGGGAAATCACTGCCGGGGCGGAGGCCGAACTCCGGTGATTCCGGCTAGCTTTCGATGCAGCAGTGCGGCCGAGTCCACGTGAAGAGGGAATGTGACCGACACATCCACACCCCCCGGCACATCAACACCGCAGGCCAGTGCACCGCGCTACCGCGCGGTGGAGCTGGCCGC
>NZ_JBEYFP010000884.1:0-2308 GCF_040634455.1 Kitasatospora sp. NPDC007106 | reverse complement strand
CCCGGAGGCCTCCTTCGACGGCGAGTTCCTGGCGCTGCACGACCCGGGCGGCTACGCGATCGATTCCGGCGGTCCCGCCGTCCTGCCGCCGGCGGGGAGCCCGGGCGGGCCGCGGAGCCTTCCCGTCGAGGAGTTCGAGCGCCGTGTGGTCGAGGAGCAGGTGCCGTACTCGACGGCGCTGCAGTCGCGGCTGGACGGCCGCCCGTACCTCACCGGCTCGCTCGCCCGCTACGCGCTCAACGGCCGCTGGCTCCACCCGGCGGCCGCGGAGGCGGCGCGCGGCGCGGGACTCGGTGATCCGACCGCGGGAGATCCCTGCCGCAACCCGTACCGCAGCATCGTCGTGCGGGCCGTCGAGGTGGTG
The DNA here is from genome assembly GCF_040634455.1 of Kitasatospora sp. NPDC007106. Lineage (NCBI taxonomy): Bacteria > Bacillati > Actinomycetota > Actinomycetes > Kitasatosporales > Streptomycetaceae > Kitasatospora > Kitasatospora sp. NPDC007106. Next base: position 1,944 of record NZ_JBEYFP010000884.1, on the reverse strand, counting down.
CACGCCCTGGAGGAGGCCCTGCTGATCATCGAGAGGTACCGGCCGCCGGAGCGGCCGTACGTGGATGTGCCTGCACGGGAGGCCGTCGGCTGCGCCGCCACCGAGGCGCCGCGCGGCCTGCTGTACCACCGCTACGCGCTCGGCCCCGACGGAACCGTCACCCGGGCCCGGATCGTGCCGCCCACCGCACAGAACCAGGCGGCGATCGAGGAGGACCTCCGCCGCCAGGTCGGGGCCCGGCTGGCGCGGTCCCCGGCCGCCGTCGGGGACGGGGAGCTGGCGGCACTGTGCGAGCGGGCCGTCCGCAACCACGACCCGTGCATCTCCTGCGCCACGCACTTCCTCGACCTCAGTGTGGAGCGGGAATGACCGGCCGGGTGGTGGTGATCGGGGTCGGCAATCCCTTCCGCCGCGACGACGGCGCCGGGCCGGCCGTGATCGAGTCGCTGCGGGCGCGCGGTGCACCGGCCGCCGTGCTCGCCCTGAGCGACGGGGACCCGGGCCGACTGCTGGACCTGTGGGGTCCGGCCGACACGGTGGTCCTCGCCGAGGCGGTGCGCTCCCCCGCCGGCCGCCCCGGCCGCCTGCACACCCTCCGGGGCGGACGGGCAGCCTCGCTGGCGGCCGCGACGGCCAGCACCCACGGGCTGGGCCTCGCGGAGACGGTGGCCCTGGCCGCCGCCCTCGACCGGCTGCCGCGTGCACTGGTCGTCCACGCCGTCGAAGGCGCGGACTTCACCCCCGGGCTCGGCCTCACCGACGCCGTCCGGGCTGCCCTTCCCGCCCTGGTGGGGCTGGTGGCCGGCTCCGTACGGGCCGCCTGCCGGGCGGTGCCGCCGGTCGGCGACCTGCGGTGATGCCCGACCGTCGCGGCTGGCCCGTTCTCCGTTGAGGACAGGGCCACCCGGCCCCGGCGGAAACCGCCACGGGGACCGAGACTGGAGGTGCCGCACCGTGGCCGAGCGTGCCGGGCCGGAGTGCCGGTCCGTCCGGAGAGGAGCACACCGTGCAACTCCGCACCGTCGAGGACGTCATGACCCACGACGTCGTCGCGGTCCGTCCCGAGACCGCGTTCAAGGTGATCGTGGGACTGTTCCACCGCCACGCCATCACCGCGGTGCCCGTGGTCGACGCCGGCTACCGCCCGGTCGGCATCGTGTCCGAGGCCGACCTGATCCGCGAGGAGGCGGCCCTGCCGGACGAGGACGCGTCGCGTTCCCGCCGGTTCCCGTCACACGCCCCGCACCGGACGGACGGAGGGACGGCCGAGTCCTTGATGACGAGCCCGGTGGTCACCGCGCGCTCCGGATGGAGCCTGGTCGAAGCAGCCCGGCTGATGCACCGCAGGAAGCTCAAGCGGCTCCCCGTGGTCGACACCTCGGGCCGGCTCACCGGCATCGTCTCCCGCAGCGACCTGCTCAGCCCCTTCCTCAGGCAGGACGACGACATCCGGGAGGAGATCGAGCGGGAGGTGCTGCTGGACGCCCTCCGACTCCCCGCGGACGCCGTGCACGTCACCGTCGACGACGGTGTGGTCACCCTGCGGGGCGCCGTCGGACGCAAGAGCCTCGTCCCCGTCGTCGAGGGCATGTGCCGCTCCCTCGACGGGGTCGTCGCCGTCCGACAGGAACTGGGCCACCGCATCGACGACACCGGTGCCACCACCGCGCCGCCCGCCGTTCGAGCCGCGCCCGGCCCGCACTCCGCCGCCCGGCCGTGAGCGGCCCTGCGGCCGTGGACAGGAGTGAACCGTGCACGAGGAGATCGCCGTCGGACTCGACGGCTCACCCGGAAGCAGGTCCGCCGCGCACTGGGCGGCCCGGGAGGCCCAGGTACGGGAGGTGCCGCTGCGGCTTCCGGATCGACGTCGCCGCGGGCCTGTTCAAGCACCCCGAGCTGCCCGACTCGCCCGACCCGGAGGCCGACGAGCGCACCCGCGACTCG
>NZ_JBEYFP010000883.1:0-2314 GCF_040634455.1 Kitasatospora sp. NPDC007106 | reverse complement strand
GGCGGCCCGGTCGGTGGCCGGGTCGGCGGGAGCGGCGCGGTCGGGGCTGCGGTCGGCCTGGGCCGGGATGGGCACCGTGGTCACGGTGGCGGTGGCGGCCGTCCCGTACCCACCGGTGGTGCTGAGCGGGAGCGGGTCGCCGACTCCCGGGACGGCCGACGGCTCGGAGCCGGTCACGATCACAGTGGACAGCGGGACTCACTCCCTGACGGTGCGAACGTTCGACGGTACGGACGGGGTTCCGGCCGCAACGGCGAGCGGTGGGACGGGGTGTGGTGGCGGCGCCGCCCTGCGGGGCCCGGCGCACCGGTTGAGGCTACCGGACGGCCCGTTTGCCCCCGAAACGGGGCATCCCCGGCCCCACGGGGCGCCGCGCGCGGGTACCCGGCAGTGCGGGCGGGCGGCGCGGCACCGCGGTCGGCGGCCGTTTCGACCGCCCGGTCGTGCGGGTCATCATTCCGGACGGTGAGCCCGGCATTCAAGCCGTGGAGGGACGGACATCGGGCGTACGTACGACCTTCGAACGGACACAAGGTGAAGGCGGCGCAACGAATTCGGTCAGGGTGCGAACACATCGTCCGGTCATTCGCCCCTTCCCGGGCCCCACGTGCGTCGCGGCCGTCGAACCCCGGAGCATGCGGCAGACTTGGGGCCCGACGCCACTTGCGAAGGGGACCCCATGTCCGACATCTCGTCGACCAGCCGGACGCACCTCCTCCCGGAGATCGACACGGATCTCGACAGAGGCCCCGGTGCGGGCGCCGGCGGTGCCGCGCAGCCCGCCACCGAGATCCTGCTGGAACTGGTCGACGACGACGGCTTCACCATCGGCACCGCGGAGAAGCTCTCCGCCCACCAGCAGCCGGGCCGGCTGCACCGCGCGTTCTCGGTCTTCCTCTTCGACCAGCAGGGCCGGCTGCTGCTCCAGCGCCGCGCCCTCGGCAAGTACCACTCCCCCGGCGTGTGGTCGAACACCTGCTGCGGCCACCCCTACCCGGGCGAGCAGCCCTTCGTCGCGGCCGCCCGCCGCACGGCGGAGGAGCTCGGCATCGCCCCCGCCCTGCTCTGCGAGGCCGGCACCGTCCGCTACGACCTGCCGGACGAGGCCTCCGGCCTGATCGAGCGCGAGTGGAACCACCTCTTCGTCGGCCTGGTCACCGCCGACCTCGCGCCGGACCCGGACGAGATCGCCGAGACCCGCTTCGTCACCGAGGAGGAGCTGAAGGAGCTGGAGGCGGAGAAGCCGTTCTCCGCCTGGTTCCGGACGGTCTTCGAGGCCGCGCGGCCGGGCATCCGGGAGATCACCGGACGCGGCTGGTAGTCCTCCCGCAGCGGGCTCGGGCGGCCCTGCTGCCGACGCGGGCGGGTCTCCACCGCTCCGGGCCTGCCGCACGTCACCAGAGGTGGCCGTCCGGCTCCGCCGCACGCGGGGCCGGCAGCGGCAGCGAGGCCCAGATGACCTTGCCCCCGCCCTCGGTGCGCTCCACGTCGCAGGTGCCGCCCGCCTGCAGGGTCACGCTCTTCACCAGCAGCAGGCCGCGGCCGCCGAGGTTGCCCAGGTCGCTCTCCAGCGCCTTCGGCCGGTACGGGTGGAGGTCCTCCACCGCGATGCGCACCCAGCCCTCGCCGATGGCGAGCTCGGTGCTGAGGCGGGGCGAGACGACGGCGGCGTGCGTCACCGCGTTGCTCACCAGCTCGGAGACGATCAGCAGCAGGTCGTCGATCAGCTCCTGGTAGCGCTCGCCGGCCATGCCCTGGGCGAGGAGGCGGTCACGGACCGCGTGGCGGGTCTGCGGGACGGCGGCCTCCTGCGCATCGGCGACGAACCGCCAGGCGCCCGGTTCCGGGCCGACGCCCGGCCGTCTGGCCGCGGCCCCGTCCGGGGAGCCGGGGTCCGTCGAAGTGCTCGAGGCCGCCCCGCTGATCTGTTCCACGTCAAGCCACCCTTCGCATCATGACGGGAGGCTCTGCCGCGAGCCGTACGCACGGCGGCGCGGGCCGGCGGCCTTTCGGGAATCGGGCGTTCCGCTCAAGGCTCCCTTGGTCCACAGAGGCTAGGAGAGCACCCGTCGGCCACTGGCCCAGGGACTGGAAACTGGCGGCGGGTGAACTGTTCAGACCACATGCGAACGCGATCGGACCACTTCGGCCCGGTCACGATTCGTTGTACCAGCGGATCGGTCACACCGTGGGAGGTTTTCCCAGATCAGCACGGGCGGACACCGGGCTCTCCACGCCCGCCGGGGCATCCGCCGGGGCGCCCGGCGGCCGCCGCGTACGCTCCGGTACGACCCCGCCCCGCGACCGGACCGCC
>NZ_JBEYFP010000882.1:0-2316 GCF_040634455.1 Kitasatospora sp. NPDC007106 | reverse complement strand
GAAGGCGATCCCGAGGTCGGCGGCGGCGAGGGCGTGGCCCGCCGGCGCCGCCGCCGGCTCGGGCGACAGTTCGAGGTCGGCCGGGGTGATCCCGGCGGACAGCAGGGCGCGGGCGATGTCGACCCGCTCGTCGAGGGAGTCCATGGTTCTGCCTTTCGGATCGTTCCCGGCCGGCCCGTCGCCGGTGTGCCGGTTCCGCGCCGTGGGCGGACGCCTCAGCCGGGGTCCGGGAGTTGCTCGCACACCCGGTAGGCGTTGGCGAGAAGGGTCAGGGTGGGGTTCGAGGCGCCGGCGGTCGGCATGAACGCGCAGTCGAGGACGTAGAGTCCGGAGACGGTGTGCGACTGGCAGTTCTCGTCGAGCACCGCGGCGTCGGGATCGGTGCCGGCGCGCAGCGTGCCCTGCACGTGTCCGTAGCCGGGGTTCTCCGCGCCGGGGACGTCGTAGCCGCGCAGCTCACCGCCCGCGTCCTGCATCACCTGCACCACGCGGTCGATGGCGTAGCGGGCCGCGGCCAGGTCGTAGGCGTGGTGCCGGTACCAGATCCGGGCCGCGGGCATGCCCCACGGGTCGGTGACGTCGGGGTCGAGTTCGACCCGGTTGTCGTACAGGGAGAGCGCCTCGCCGGTGAAGGAGAAGGAGACGCCGCCCTGGTGACGCAGTTCCTCGAGGTAGGTGTACAGGTCCTCGCCCCACAGGCCGCCGCGGCCGGGTCCGAGCGCGGCGCCCTTGGCGAGCCTGACCGGCGGCACGCACGTGTACGGGTCGTACACGGAGAACTTGCCGGCCTTGGTGACCGGGGTGGCGGGGTCGTCGACCACGTACAGGTCGCGCAGTTGCAGGGAGCCGATCGCGGTGGAGGGCTGCTGGGCGCCGTTGCCGGTCCACACGGGCTGGAGCGGCAGGGTGACTTCGGCGCTTCCGTGGGTGTGGTAGGTCAGGTAGCGGCCGATCATCCGGTTGGGGTCGGGCACCTGCGACACGAGGAACAGTCGCGCCGACTCGATGGTCTGGACGGACACGATCACCTGGGAGGCACCCAGGAACCGTTCGGGTCCGCCGGGTTCGGTGCGGTACATCACGCCGCGCACCCGCCCGACCTCGTGGACGAGCCGGGTCACGCAGTGCCCGGTCAGCAGGTCGCACCGGCCGGTGGCCAGGGCACGCTGGAGCACCGTGTTCAGCGCCGAGGCCCGTGAGTTGAGACCGCAGCCGAAGAACTGGTTGAAGCCGCAGAACGAGCAGGCCGGACGGCCGTCGTTCACGCGGGAGTTGATCGCCCGGGGGCCGAGGTAGGGCTGCATCCCGGCGCGGCCGAACACCTCGGTCAGGAACGGCACGGCCGCGTGCGGGCGCAACGGCGGCATGGCGTAGTCGTAGCCGGCCCGTATCGGCTCCTGGGCCGGGGACTGCCGGGCCCGCCCGGAGACGCCCCACTCGTACTCGGCCCGCTCGAACCAGGGTTCGAACTCGCGATAGCTCCACGGCCAGTCCACCATGTCCGCCTCGGGCGGCACGTCGCGCAGGTGGTCGAGGACGCGGAAGTCCTCCTCGGTGTAGCGGGGCACGTTGGCGTCCCACACGTTCGTCGCGCCACCGACCATGTTGACGTTCCACCAGCGCTCGACCGGGGTGGGGCGGTCCTGGTCGGGTCCGGCCATGTAGATGTTGGGGTCGGTGTCGCGGTGCGGGATGAGCGTCTTGTGCGTGTGGAAGTGGAGTTCGTCGTAGGGCAGGAAGTCGTCGGCGACCGGGAGCGGGCCCTTCTCCAGCACGGCGACCCGGCGTCCTCGCGAGGTGAGCACGCGGGCCGCGGTGCCGCCGCCCGCGCCGGCGCCCACGACGATCGTGTCGTACCGGCCGGGTGCGGTCGTCGTCGCGGTCATGACTCCTCCCCGGGCCGGTCTGCGGTCGTGGTGGCGGGACCGGTGAAGGGTTCGGCCGGCGTGGGGTAGCCGTACCAGCGCCAGATCACCGCTTCGCGGTTGCCGCCCCAGCGGGGGTCGCCGAAGCAGCCCTCGATGCAGTGGGCCCGCAGCAGGGCGAACGCGGCCGGCTGGGCGGGCGCGGCCTGGGGCCAGGCGGGCAGGGCCCCCGCTGCCAGGTCGCGCAGCAGCGCGGTGGCCTCGGCGCGGTCGAGTTCGGCGACGCCGTGTCCGCCGTGCGCCTGTTGCGCGGCGGTGTCGAGAGCGGCGAGCAGCACCGGGTAGGCCAGGCGCCACGCCGGAATCTCGGGATGCGTCTCGGGGCCCATGGCCAGGAGCCGGTCGACGTATTCGGCGGCGTCCGCATCGGCCGCGCCGGGTCGTCGGGGTC
>NZ_JBEYFP010000881.1:0-2319 GCF_040634455.1 Kitasatospora sp. NPDC007106 | reverse complement strand
GGTCGTCCTGGGCGCGGTGCCAGTCGACGTACCGGCTGACGCCGTCGGTGAAGCTGGTCTGCGGGGACCAGCCGAGCAGCCGCTTGGCGCGGGCGGCGGAGATCCGGCGGGGGGTGTAGTCGGCGGGCCGGGCCTCGATGTGCTCGATGGTGACGGGGCCGAGCAGGCGGTCGACGGTGTCGGCGATCTGCCGGATCGAGACGGCGGTGGGGCCCTCCAGGGCGAAGGTCTCGTCCTGGGCGTCCGGGGAGAGGGCGTGCACGTGGGCGTCGGCGAGGTCCTCGACGTAGACGAAGTTGCGGGTCTGGCGGCCGTCGCCGGCGATGGTGATGGGGTCGTGCCGCAGGGCGGCCTTGACGAAGCGGGCGACGACGAGTTCGTCGCGCATCCGCGGCCCGTAGGGGATGCCGTAGCGGAGGATGGTGAAGTGCCGGCCGTACAGCTCGCGGTAGCTGTGGACGAGCATCTCGGCGGCGAGCTTGCTGGCGACGTAGAGGTGGCCGCTGCGTTCGAGGTCGACGGGGACGTGTTCGTCGAGTTCGCCGCCGTCGGGTCCGGGTTCGGTCTGGGCGGCGCCGTAGACCCAGACGGTGCTGGCGAGGACGGTGCGGCTGAGTCCGGCGAGGCGGGCGGCCTCCAGCACGGTGGCGGTGCCGTCGATGTTGACCCGGACGGCGCGGACGGGATCGGCGGCGACCTTCTCGACGTCGGCCATGGCCGCGAGGTGGAAGACCACCTCGGCGCCGTTGAGGGCGGCGGTCAGGGCGGGCAGGTCGAGGACGTCGACGCGGGCGTGCTCGGCGGCGGGGTTGAGGTACTGGTCGGTGGTGTCCAGGACGAGCACGTCGTGGCCGGCGGTGACGAGCCGGTCGACGACGTGGGAGCCGATGAATCCACAGCCCCCGGTGACGGCTACGCGCATGGTGCCTCCTCCTTCATCGGGCCAGTCGGCGGTGGACGGCCGTGACGGCTTCGATCACCCGGGCGGTCTCGTCCTCGGTCATGTCGGAGTGGACGGGCAGGCAGATCTGGCGGGCGCACACGTCCTCGGCGACCGGCAGCGGCGGGCCCTGGTAGGGGCCGAAGACGGGCTGGCGGTGCAGCGGCAGGTCGTAGACCTCGCCGGCGAGGCGGACGCCGAAGCCGTCGTGGACCTCGCGCTTGAAGCGGGCCCGGTCGGTGCCGGGCGGCAGCAGGGCGATGTACTTGTAGATGTTGCTGCGGCAGCCGGGGGGTTCGGGCAGGGCGTCGAGGCCGGGGACTCCGGCCAGCGCGGCGTCGTAGCGGCGGGCGACCTCGCGGCGGGCCTCGACGAACTCCTTGAGGCGGCGCAGGTGGATCGTGCCGACGGCGGCGTGCAGCTCGCTGAGGCGCCAGGCGTAGCCCTGCCGGACGTGGTGGTTGGTGGTGAAGGAGCCCTTGCCCTGGTCGCGGTAGATCCGGGCCTCGTCGCGGACCTCGGACGAGCCGGTGAGGATCATGCCGCCCTCGCCGCTGGTGACGACCTTGGTCGGGTAGAAGGAGAAGGCTCCGCCGAGTCCGAAGCCGCCGGCGGCGCGGCCGTCGTAGCTGCTGCCGTGGGCGTGCGCGGCGTCCTCGACCAGGGCGATGCCGCGGGCGTCGCACAGGGCGCGCAGGGCGTCCGCCTCCGGGGTGATCAGACCGCCGATGTGGACGAGGACGACGGCCGCGGTGTCCGGGGTGAGGGCGGCCTCCAGCGTGGCGGGGCTGAGGGCGAGGGTGGTGGGGTCGACGTCGGCCATCACGGGGTTGCCGCCCGCGTGCAGGACGGCGGCGCCGGTGGCGTAGAAGGTGACGGCGGGGACGACGACGTCGCGGCCGCGGACACCGACGGTGCGCAGCAGCACCTCGAGGGCGGCGGTGCCGCTGGAGACGGCGACCGCGTGGGCGGCGCCGTGCTCGGCCGCGAAGGCCTCCTCGAACCGCTCCGTCCAGGGGCCGAGCGTCAGCGCGCCGGTGGCGAGGATCTCCTCGACCGCCTCGGCGACCGCCGCCCGGTCGGCCTCGTCGAACACGATGCGAGCCGCGGGTACCCCCACGTGACACCTCCAGCAGCCTGACGGGCAGCAGCCTGCCCGTCTTGGTCAGGGCATCTCAGGCTAAATCTGGCACAGCGGACAGGGGCCACCGGAGCGGGCCGGCCGGGCCACGGCGCACGGCCCGTGCCCGGGCGAACACCGGGACGGCGGACGGCCGGGCCGCCCGCGGCGGAGTGATCGAGGCACGGGCCGGCGGTTCGCCCACCCGGGTGGCCGGGGTACCGCAGGGGGCACCCCGGCGGGCCCGCAAGGGGGTGCG
>NZ_JBEYFP010000880.1:0-2331 GCF_040634455.1 Kitasatospora sp. NPDC007106 | reverse complement strand
CGGGGCGCGGCGGCAGCACGCCGCCGCGCCCCGGCCGGTCACGGTTCGGTGTCCGTCCGGGACGGTAGCGCGGGGGCTGTGCGTACGCCGCCCCGGCGACATGGGACGATGTCCCGCATGCCAGCAACGCCGACGCCGAGCGACTCGAACGGACGGTTCAACCGTCCGGACGCCTCGATGTCCCTGCTGACCAATGTGATGGACCACAGCCTGGACGAGGGCTACGCCGAGGCCGCGCGCCGCGGGGACGGTCCGAGCCGGCTGCCGACGAGCCTGCGCGGCAAGCTCACCCTGGCGGTCGGGCTGGCCCTGGCGGCGACCGTGGTGACCGTGGGCGGGGTGAACGCCTCCAAGGCCGAGCCGACGCTCGCCAAGGAGCGGGACGCGCTCGTCCACCGGGTCAACGACGCCACGAAGGCCGCGGACACGCTGCAGCGGCAGGTCGAGGACCTGCGCACGAAGGTCGCGACGGCCCAGCAGCAGGCGCTGCCCGTCGGCGGCGACAACGCGCTCGCCCTGCTCGCCGCCCGGACCGGCACGGGGGAGATCAGCGGCCCGGGCATCAAGCTGGTGATCGACGACGCCTCGGGCACCGGCGCGGGCGGTTCGGCGAGCAACCCGCGGGAGGCCGAGGGGTTCAACAACACCGGCCGGCTGCGCGACCGCGACCTGCAGCTCGTGGTGAACGGGCTGTGGCTGTCCGGCGCCGAGGCGGTGTCGATCAACGGCCAGCGGCTGACGACGCTCTCCGCGATCCGCGCCGCGGGTGACGCGGTGCTGGTGGACAACCGGCCGCTGGTGCCCCCGTACACCGTGCTCGCGGTCGGGGACGGGGAGCGGTTCGCGCAGGCCTTCGACTCCAGCTCGGCCGGGCGCTACCTCAAGCTGATCCAGGACAGCTACGGCATCAAGTCGAGCGTGTCCGTGCAGAAGAAGATGTCGCTGCCGGCCGCGCTCGGCGTGACGCTGCGGACGGCGAAGCCCGGTGGTGCCGAGTCCTCCGCCCCGACGGCCTCCTCGGGCGGCACTCCGCCCTCTGGCAGTGCCCCGCCCTCGGTAGGCTCCTCGCCCTCGGGCAATGCCTCGCCGTCCCGCCCGGCCTCCCGGGCCACCAAGTCGACCGCCACCCGGACAGGAGTACCTTCACCGTGATTGCCGTTCTGGGGCTCGTGATCGGCGTCGTCGTCGGCCTCTTCGTCCAGCCCGAGGTCCCCGACGCCGTGGTGCCGTACCTGCCGATCGCGGTGGTGGCGGCGCTGGACGCGGTGTTCGGCGGTGTCCGGGCGATGCTGGACGGGATCTTCAACGACAAGGTCTTCGTCGTCTCGTTCCTCTCGAACGTGGTCGTCGCGGCCCTGATCGTCTTCCTCGGCGACCAGCTCGGCGTGGGCGCGCAGCTCTCGACCGGTGTCGTCGTGGTGCTCGGTATCCGGATCTTCTCCAACGCAGCCGCGATCCGGCGGCATGTGTTCAGGGCGTAGGGAGAGACACGTCGTGGAACAGGACGACAAGCCGAACGGCACGCCGGTGCCCCCCGCGGAGGAGGGCGCGGCGCCCGAGCCGCGCGAGGCTCTCCGGAAGGCCGGCGAGGAGGCGGCGCCGCCCGTGACCCCGCCGGCCGGCGGGGAGCCCGCCGAGGGAGCCGTCGAGGAGCCGGCCCCCGCCCCCCCCGCCCCCCCCGCCGCCGTCCGTCCGGATCGGGCCGGAGAAATGCCCTCGGAGCGGCCGGTGACCGGTTCACGGGAAGACCGGTTCGGGCCGAACGGGCAGTGGCGGCACCGGTGGTGGAGGAAAACCGTTTGTCCGTCGCGGCGGTGGTGCGACAGAGTGGGCACATCGCGCCGCACAGGCCCAGGAAGGAGCCCGAACATGAACACCCCCGACCGTGTCCAGTCGTATCGGCGCTCCTCGAGTCCCCGGATCGGCGGGACGTCCTCGTAGTGCGCTGACCGGCCCTGTTGCCGGGCCGCCCACGGGGATCGCGCCCCGGCCGGGCGGCCCTTTCCGTGCGCCCGGCAATGCCGGACGGTGCAGCCGGAAACACGCCTGACTGCGGATCAGGAAGGTCGAGGTTCGAATCCTCGTCCGGCCGTGCAGTACCGGGAGAGTTGGCCGAGTGGTAAGGCAGCGGCTTGCTAAGCCGTCGTCGGGGTCACACCCGCGCGCGTTCGATCCGCGCACTCTCCGCACACGTTCCACGACCTTCTCCACCAAGGGCGAGCTGGGCAAAGGAGAGCCCAAGGGCCTGTAAAGCCCCCGCTCCGGCTGTGACGGTTCGAATCCGTCCTCGCCCACCCGTGATGCCGTCACCTGACGGCCCGCCCCGCCGCC
>NZ_JBEYFP010000879.1:0-2333 GCF_040634455.1 Kitasatospora sp. NPDC007106 | reverse complement strand
CCCGCTGACACCGCCGCCCCGGGTTGCGGAGCGCCTCGGGCGCGCGCCGCAGCCGGGGCGACACCGGCCTCCCGCCACGACCGCACACCGGATCCCCCGGCCGCCCGCAGCGAACTCCGTGAGCACCACCGCCAAAGACGACCCCGGCGCCGCCCGGAGAGACCGAGGAGTCCGCCCATGACCGGCACCCCCGAAAGCCCCGCGACCCCCACCGTCGGCGATCTCATGAGCCCCCCGGCGCTGCAGATCGGCGACGACGTCACGGTCGACACCGCGCTGGACATCCTGCAGAGCTCCGGCGCCGACCACCTCCTGGTCCACGACGAGGACGGCCGCTGCACAGGGCTGCTGACCCGCCTGCACCTGGCACCCTTCCAGGCCCGGTCCTGGTACACCGAGCGCACCCCGGTACGCGACGTCCCGCTCGACCGGGCGCCCTTCGCCACCGCCGACATGCCCGCGGCCACCGCGGCTGCCACCATGCGCTCCCGCGAGCTGGACATGTGGCCGGTGGTGGACCACGACGGCCACACCGTCGGCCTGCTCACCCTGCCGGACGGTGTCCGCCACGCCTGGGTCCACGGGCACGGCACGGGTCGTCCTGCTACGGCGTAACAGCGCTCGACGCCGCCCGCCCGGCCCGCGCTTTCGCCGCCGGGCACAGGACATCACCTCGCTCGGATCCGTGGTGGGCCTCGTCGGCAGGGGGCGGCCCGTGCGGGCAGCGTCGGTCCCGTGAGCCTCTTCCCGGTCGACCGGTCGACCGTCGGACCGGAATCGCCGCCGGGCGGTGGCGTCCGGGGCATGGACACCTGCGTCGAGATCACGGCACCGGGCCACGGACTGCCGGATCAGCAGGCCCTCTGCGGGCGTGGAGCCGTGAGGCGGTCGCCGGCGCTCGACCCCACCAGGGATCCACCGGCTCCCGACCCGGTGCCGCTGGCGCTCTGTGTCCCAGGACCGCACAGCAAGCGCCGGGCAAGGCGTTCGGCGGAATCCCACAGCTGCTGGCGGCCGGTTTGAACGGGGTGGCGTTGATGATTTCGGGTGGGCCGAACGCTCTGCTGCGGGCACGGTCCACGGCCGCGGACCGGGCGGTGCCGATGGTCCTGATCGCACCGGGCGCCGGGGCGCACCAGGGTTGCGGAGATCACCGGTGCCAGGGACCTGTCCCGGTCTGCGCCACGACCGAGGACACCGCCCGGCACGGGCAGGATGCGGCCGCATCCGGCGCGTAGACGGGGCCGGGCCGGGCAGACGCCTGATTCGGAGAAAACCTCGCCACGACCGGAAGCCGTCATGTGCCCCTCTCCCCACCCCGTCGTATCCGACCGGCGTCGACTGGACTTCCTTCCCGGCGGAGAGGCGGACTGCGTGAGCGAGGGCCTGGACTTCACCCGCACCGCCCTCGCCGACTGGCACCTGACGACCGCCGCCGGCCAGGCGGCCGCCGACGCCGCCCTCGTCGCCGCCGAACTCCTCGCCAACGCCGCCGACCACGCCGGCCGGCCCCTGGCCCTCCAACTCCAACGGTCGCCGGTACGGCTACGGATCGCCGTCACCGACCCCAGCCCGACCCCGCCGCGACTGGTGGAACCGCACCAGCCGCAGACGCCGCACGGGCACGGCCTGGTCGTCGTCGACCGGATCACCGCCGACTGGGGTTGCACCCCCGACGGTGACGGCAAGACCGTCTGGGCCGACCTCCCCCTGCCTGGCCCGGATCCCGGTCCCACCGCCGCACCGGATCCTCAACGAGCACGTCAAGCCGCCCTGGCGGACCCCGACCCGCACCTCGACACCTGACCTGTCCGGCGCACCTCGATCGGTCACCCGCGGACACCAGCCGGCGTGCAGTCCGAACCCGCCGGCCACGGCCCGCGCCCAAGACGCCACCGTCACACCCGTGGCCGGACGCCGAAACCCACGGCGCGCGCACGAACAGGGGCCCCGCCGGCGGCTACCGGCGTCCCTGTTCTCCCGGCCTCGCCACGACGCCGACCCCGTGCACCATCGCCCGCCAGCGCACCCGACCGAGCGCACCAGGATCCTCGCCGAGCCCCTCGCAGTCGCGCGCAGCAGGCCGCCCGTCGGCACCCTGGCGGACATGCAGGAGACACGCCCTGCAGGACGGCTCCACCCGGACAGGGACCCACCCGTTCCCCTCGGCAGCCCGCGGTCCGACGGTTGCGCAGCTCGCCTTCCCCGGCGCTGACCGTCGCCCGAATTCATGTCTGACAAAACCGGCATTCGGGTTCATACTTGTTTTGTGGCGGACGAGCACGAGCCCCGCACGAGCTGGACGTTCCTGACCCAGCACGCCCGGGTGCTGC
>NZ_JBEYFP010000878.1:0-2337 GCF_040634455.1 Kitasatospora sp. NPDC007106 | reverse complement strand
GGCCCAGGTCCGTCCAGAGGTCCGTGAACCGCTCGGGCGGCAACTCCGCTGCTGCGGCCACCACATGCGGCAGTGCCGCGTAGGCGCCGTCCAGGACGACGTCCTCGCGCATCAGGCTGTCGGACAGGCCCTGCCAGGCCTCCCGCCACTCGTCACCGGGGGTGGCGATCGCATCCACGACCCGCCGCACGTCCTCGGCGGTCACCCCGTCGAGCTCACGCCAACGGGGGCTGTTCAGGGGCAGCTTCGCACGCATGGGACGAGGTTAGCGATCGGCACCGTCGGCCTGGGCAGGTGCCCGGGTGCCCTTCTGGTGGCGGCCGTCGGCCCGATCGGTCGGCTCGCCGACGCGTCCGCTCGTCCACGCGTCGACGGTGGCCACCAGCGCGTCGGGCGCGAGCCGTTCCAGCAGGGGCAGGACCTTGAACCAGCCGTCGAGTGCCGCCGCCCGGACGGCCAGCCTGCGGGCCTCCGACGGTTCGTGCGACTCGGTGAGCACTTCGGCGAGTTCGGTCAGCGCGCGGGCCCGGGTCGCCCGGTGGACGATCGTCCGGGCGAGCGCCTCCGCCCGTTCCCGCTGCCCGTGGCGGGCCGTCTCCGGGACCACCGCCACCAGGGCGTGGTCCCGCAGCCACGGGTCGTCGATCGTGTCGGCGAGCCTCACGGCCCGGTCGGTCTCCCCCTGCCGGGCGAGTTCGCGGACCACGGCGACCAGTGCGTGACTGCGCGCCGCGCCGTCGCCGATCGCCCGGGCGAGCTCCTCCGCCCGGCCGGTGTCACCGCCGCGGGCCAGCTCCGCCACGATCTGCGTCTGCCGCTCCTCGCGGATGTCCGGGGCGTGCATCGCGTCGGCGAAGGCAGCGGCCCGCTCGACCTGCCCGTGCAGGGCCAGCATGCGCGCCGCCGCCGTGCACAGCGCGATGGCCTCCCCGGAGGACGTGGCGCAGGCACCGAGCAGAATCTGCGTCCGGTCCGCGAGGGCGAGGGCCGTCTCCACGTCGGTGCTCGCGGGGGCCGAGGCGAGCACGACCGTCATGACCCAGGCGTCGAGGGGCGACCGGCGCGGACGGCGGAGCAGCGCGTCGAGGCGGTCCAGGTCCCCCCGGCCGAGGTCGCGCACCAGCACCGTCGCCAGCGGCCGTGGACGGTCCCGGTCGAAGCCCCCGCCGTGGCGCCCCCGGGACCGCGCCCAGTCCTCCAGCCGGTCGGCGAGGTCGTCCGCCCGGTCCCGGTCGCCGACGAGGTCGGCCACCTCGAGGAGGAGGACGAGCACCTTCGCCGCCGACGGATCGCTGCAGAGCACGTGGTCCTCGGCACGATCGGCGAACGCGAGCGCGGCGCGGGTGTCGCCGCCGTCCGCCACCGCCTTGGCCAGCAGCGCCCAGGTGACGGCCCAGTGGTGGGGATAGCGGACGGTCTCCGCCAGCGCCACGGCCCGGTCGCGTTCACCGGCCCGCGCCCAGGCCGACACCTGGCCGACCAGCGCCTGGTCCCGGCACTGCCGCAGGGTGATGGAGTCGGTGAGCGCCTGGGCCCCGTGCACGTCCCCCGCGTCGGCCGCGGCCCGCACCACGGCCAGCAGCCTCTCCGCCCGGCGGAGTTCGTCCCCGGTCGACAGGGCCAGCTCGGCCGCCAGCGGCAGGTGTCCCGTTCGGGCGAGCCCCGCCAGCAGCCACGGGGGGAGGGACCCGGCGTCGGCGCCGAACCGCGGCGGTGCGGACAGCCGCAGGAGGGTCACCAGACAGGGGGCGAATCCGCTCCGGGCGGTGCCCCGTCCGGCGTCCTCCTCCGGCGCGAGCCCGCGACCCACCTCCCACTGCCGCAGGAACGGAAGCGCGTGCCCCCACTGGTCCAGCCCGTTCCGCATCCCCGCAGCCCCTCCCGCGCCGACTCGCCTCCCCCAGCATGACGGCGCCCGCCGACACCGTCACCGGCCGGGTGCACCGCCAGAACCGTCCGAGCACCCTTGAGGGCAACTCCAGGAGCTGTCTTCAAGGGCACTCGGGAGGTCGATTCAGGGGCGCGGGGAACTGCGCAGTCCGAGAGTGGTGCCCCTGACCAATCCGGCTCAGCCCTGGGCCGCATCCGAATTGCGCAGTTCTCCCCCAGCCTTCGGCCGGGAGGTGCCCCCCACACGCCCCTATGCGGCATCCATACGCCTGCGAAGACACACCCTAGGCCTCCGCGAGCACCGTCCGGATCACGTGCCGGGCGTTGTCCGCCATCGCCCGGTTCGTCCTGCGGTAGTACGGCAGCGCGATCAGTGCCTGTGAGAGCGTCCGTCCCCGGCCCCTGGTCCAGGTCGCGTCGTCCACGTCGAGCGCCGCGCGGAAGACC
>NZ_JBEYFP010000877.1:0-2345 GCF_040634455.1 Kitasatospora sp. NPDC007106 | reverse complement strand
GGCCGCGCTCCCGAAGGGCCCGCGGGGCTCAGACCGCGAACCCGCCGTCCACCGCGATCGCGGCACCGGTGATGTACCGGCCCTCCGGGCCCACCAGGTGGGCGATGGTGCCGGCCACGTCCGCCGGAGTGCCGAACGAACCCAGCGCGGTGAAGCCGGCCTGGAGTTCGGCGCTCGGCCCGTCGGCCGGGTTCATGTCGGTGTCGGTCGGACCGGGGTGCACCAGGTTGGCGGTGATGCCGCGTGACCCGAGCTCCCGCGCCAGCGCCTTGGTGAGCCCGGACAGGGCCGCCTTGCTGGTCGCGTACACCGAGCCGCCGGGGAAGGCGACCCGCTCGGCCATGCAGCTGCCGATGGTGACGATCCGTCCGCCCTCGCCGAGGTGGCGAACGGCCGCCTTGGAGGCCAGCAGCGGGCCCCGGACGTTGACGTCCAGCACCCGGTCGATGTCGGCTTCGTCGGTCTCCTCGATCGGGCCGACCACGCCGACGCCCGCGTTGTTCACCAGGATGTCGAGTCGGCCGAACCGCGTCGCCACCGCGTCCACGGCCTCCCGGATCGCCCGGGGGTCGGCGCTGTCCGCCCGTACGGCCCAGGCACGGCGGCCCATTCCCTCGATCTCGGCCGCGACCGCCTCGGCACGCCCGGCGCTGTCCCGGTAGGTGAGCGCCACGTCCGCGCCCTCCTCGGCCAGCCGCAGCGCGACCGCCTCGCCGATCCCCCGGCTGCCGCCGGTCACCAGCGCCACCTTGCCCGCCAGCCGCGCGGCCGCCATGGTCTTGCCCATCGTGATCTCCCCCGAACTCGCTGTCGTGTTCTCGGACATGACTCGATCATCGGGCGCCGGCGATCACGAGCCCGGCGGTATTCGGACGTCGCGTTCAACGTTCAACAATCGATCGGGCGCCGGCGCTCACGACGATTCCCGGTGGCGCGACGGTGTACTGGTCGTGCGTGGCCGCGGCTGGCTGGCTGGTCCGGTCGGGGCGGTTGCCGGGTCTGGCTCGGGGTGGTCGAAGGGCCGCCGCAGCCCGCGTCCGTCCTCCGGTGCCAGCAGGTGACACCGCGCCCGGTGCGAGTATCCGGCTGTCCGCGGCACCGCCGGCACGGGCCGGTCGGCGGCGTCGTCCGCCCGCCACAACGAGGCGCGGTCCGGGTGCGCCGCGAACAGGCCGTCCGGGGTGTGCCAGCAGGAGACGGCCTGGGTGATCGCGGAGGGCCGGTCCCCCCGGTGTGCAGACCGTGCACGCAGGTGAACCAGGTGGTGCCGGCGCCACCCCGCCCGTCGCCGGTGACCTCGGCCGCCGCGGGCAAGGTCCGCGCCACTTCCACCGGTGCGTGGCCCTCGCCGCCGCACAGGGGGGCGGTGGGTTCGCCGTTCCTCATCGGTCTCGGCTCCCTGCGAGCCTACGGGCGCGGGCGCCGGGACGGTCATGCCTGGTCGCACGCCGAGGGCCGCATACGGGTCCACGTACGGCGCCGGGCACGGTGGTCCACGCGTCGGAGCCGGCCGCCCCTCGCAGGGGTGGCCGGCCGTGGTCCGATCAGGGGTCAGAGGTCCAGCACCTGGTCCGGGAAGATCAGGTCCGGGTCGCCGCCGATGGTCCGGATGTTCTTGGTGTACAGGCTCTGCACGTCGGTGCTGAACTTGACCGCGATCTCGCTCAGGGTGTCGCCGCTCTTGACGGTGTAGGTGCCGGTCGGCGCGCCGTTCCTCGGGGAGTTGACCGGGGCCGACGGGGCCTGGGTCCGCGCCGATCGCGTGGCCTCGGTGGAGCTAGGGGCGGACTTCGGGGTGTGGGCGGGCTTGGACTTGGAGGTCTGCGTGGACTTGGCGGGCTTGGTCTTGGTGGCGGTGTCGACCTGGGCCGGCGCGCCGCCCCTGGTCAGACCGGCCTTCCTGGAGCAGACCGGCCAGGCGCCGGGGCCCTGCGAGGCGAGCACCTTCTCGGCGACGGCGATCTGCTGCGCCTTGCTGGCCTGGTTCGCCTGGGACGCGTAGGCGGTGCCGCCGTAGGCGCGCCAGGTGCTGGCGGTGAACTGCAGGCCGCCGTAGAAGCCGTTGCCGGTGTTGATCGACCAGTTGCCGCCGCTCTCGCACCGGGCGACGGCGTCCCAGGTCGAGGCGGAGGCGGCCGAGGCCGAGGGGGCCGAGACGAGTCCGGCCACCGGCAGCGCCGCGACGGCGGCGCCGGCCACGACGGCCACGCGGACTCGGTTGCGCTTGGTGGTGGCCTTGGTGGAGGTGGTGGCAGCGGTGGTCTCGTGACCGGAAGTCATGAACGTCCTCTCGACAAGCCCCGGGCAGGCATGCGGAACCAGGCCCCGGTGGGGCCCACGTTTCG
>NZ_JBEYFP010000876.1:0-2346 GCF_040634455.1 Kitasatospora sp. NPDC007106 | reverse complement strand
GACCGGGCCATACCCTGTCCCGGCGGGCGCCCCGCGTCAAGGGCTACCGGCGAGTCGCTGATGCACCGTCACCAGCCGGGCGGGAAAGCCCGGTCGGCCGCACGGCCACGGGAGCTCCGGAACGAGGTCGGCCCGGCACCGGGCAGCGCCCCCACCACGGCCACCGCCGTCACGGCCTCCCCCACGCACCCGTCCAACCATGCGGCCCGCGGCCCGCGGTTCAGCGGACCGGCGTCACCGGGACGGGCTGCCGCCTGCCGGGGCCGCGGCCTGCCGGGCCCGGTACTCGGCTGCGCCCTGCCGGTAGCGGCGGTGTTCCTCGGCCGGGTCGGGGGCGGTGTGCGCGGCGGGCGGGGTGGCGCCGAAGAAGCGGGCGAGTGCGTCGTTGGCGTCGGCGGCGAGCGGCGCGGCGCGGTCCTTCATCGCGGTTTCGTAGCGGCGGACGGCCGCGTCCAAGGTCGGCTCCCCGGCGATCGCGCGGGCGAGTTCGGCGCCTTCGAGCAGGGCGAGGTTGACGCCGTACCCGCCGAAGGGCGCCATGACGTGGGCGGCGTCGCCGAGCAGGGTGACGCCGCTGCGGTGCTCCCAGGTGTGCGGGGCCGGCAGGACGTGGATGGGCCGGTGCCGGTAGCCGCCGTCGGCGTCGGTGAGGAAGGGCCGCAGCTGCGCGTCCCAGTCGGCGAACTCGGCGAGCAGGTGGCGGCGGACGGCATCGGCCTCGGCCGGGTCGGAGGGGTCGGCGATGCCCGCCGCCGTGTACCAGTCGGCCGGGGTGCGCATGGCGAGGTAGGCCCGGATGTGGCCGCCGCTGTTGCGCTGGGCGATGACCGCCCGGCCCTCGCCGTCCCGGACGAACAGGTGGCCGTCGCCGACCAGGCGGGCGATCCCGGGGTGGCGGGTGTCCGCGTCCGCGTACACGACGTCGAGGAAGGAGACGCCGCTGTAGTCGGGGGTGGCGGTCGAGACCAGCGGCCGGACCCGGGACCAGGTGCCGTCGGCGCCGATCACCAGGCCGGCCTCGGCGGTGCCGCCGCCGGCGAAGTGCAGCCGGTGGGTGCCGTCGGCGAGCGGTTCGACGGCGGTGAGGCGGTGTCCCCAGCGGATCGACGCGGGGTCGACGTGCGCGGCGATCATCCGGCGGAGCTGGCCGCGGTCGATCTCGGGGGCGGCCTCGTCGTCGGTGTCGGGCACGAAGCGGTCGAGGACGGTGCCGTGGTGGTCCATGCGGGTCTTGGCCTGGCCCTCGGGCCGGGCGAGGGCGCGGAAGGCGTCGGCGAGGCCGGCGTCCTCCAGGGCGATCTGGCCGGAGTCGGCGTGCAGGTCGAGGGTGCCGCCGAGGTCGCGGGCGTCGACGGAGGCGTCGGCCTCGTACACGGTGACGGGCACGCCGTGCTGCTGGAGCACGCGGGCGCAGAGCAGTCCGCCCGGGCCTGCTCCGACGACGGCGACGGCGGGGACTGCGGGTACGGCGTTCATGGGCGCCTCCTGGGGGCACGACGGCGGGGCCGGTCGTACTGAACGACCGGTCATTAAGTTCCACGCTACTTAACGTCCGTTCAGTAAGCAAGGTAAGGTGGGAGCCGCCCGGAGTCAGCCGGGGAACCGAGGGACGGAGCACCAGGACATGAGCAGCCCCGCCGCGAGAGGCCGCCGCCCGGCGGCGGAGACCCGCGCCGAGATCCTCGGGGTCGCGCTGGACCTGTTCACGGAGAAGGGCTACGAGGCCACCTCGGTACGGGACATCTCCGAGGCCCTCGGCGTGACGAAGTCCGCGCTCTACTACCACTTCCGCAACAAGGAGGAGATCGTCGCCAGTCTGGTGGCCGAGCGGCGCGAGGAGGTGCGGGAGCTCGCCGCCTGGATCTCCGCGCAGCCGCGGACGCCCGGTCTGGTGCGGGAGGCCGCGCTGCGCTGGATCGCCGGCACCACGCCCGAGCGGCTGGCGATGATGCGCCTGGCGCAGGCCAACCAGCCGGTGATGCGCCGCCTGTCGGAGGACGCGGCCGACGTCCCGGGCGCCTTCGAGGAGGTCGTCGGGCTGCTGGTCGGCGAGCACGCCGACGAGCAGCAGCGGCTCGCCGTCCGGATGGCCTTCGACACGGTACGGGCGGCGCTGCTCGCCGCCCAGGGCACCGCGGCCACCGACCGGGACGTCCTCGAGGCCGCCCGGCGTGCCACCGTCGCCCTCACCCGGGCCGGGGAGGGCGACACCGCCGACCGGTGACCGGCGGCGACGGCGAGCGCCGGATCAGTCCCGGTCGAACCAGGACAGTGCGGCGATCCGCCAGCCGTCCGGCGTGCGGACGAACTGGATGACCTTGGTGCCGCCGCCCTCGAACGGCTCGC
>NZ_JBEYFP010000875.1:0-2346 GCF_040634455.1 Kitasatospora sp. NPDC007106 | reverse complement strand
CTGTCGGCCGCCGGCCTTCCGAGTCGGCGCGGACGCGGCGCCGGTGGCCGGCGTCACTTCATGACGACTCGCCAGCCGGTCTCGATGTCGGGGCGGAGGTCCAGGACCGTGGCCTGGCCGGTGTCGTGGAAGGTGAGCTGCACGCTCTGACGCTCCATCGGGTCGTCCTGGAACTCGGCGGTCACCTTGCCCTGGGCACCCTTGCGGTACTCGCGGATCCAGTCGGCGGCGGTCGCGCGGTGTGCTGCGTCGGAGCCCTCCGGGTGGGCCAGGTCCGCGAGCCGTTCCGCCGTGCCGTCGGCCATTCCCCACACGACCCGCTGCACCACGCCCAGCGTCTCGGTCGTCGGGTAGCCGGTCACCTCCAGGTGCGGGTGGTTGCTGTAGTCGGTCTCGTACTGCAACTGCTGCTCCGACGCGCCGGCGGAGCAACCGGCCGTCAACGCGAGGGAGAGGGCGAGGGCGGCGGCCGCGAGGCCGGTGAGGGCCCGGCGTGGGGCGTGCATGGGTGCTCCTGGGCCTGGTGCCGATCATCGTGGACGGCCGGAGCATAGGGACGATCACGCTGGGCACAATCCTCCCCTTACCGGATCAAGGGGCGTCAAAGCTGCCCAGATCCTCCGAACTCGTGATGAGACCGTGACGCCGTCCGGCCCGGATCGGCTTCGCCGGCCCGCGTGACCCGCCGGGCTCCGCCCGCACACCGTCGTCAGGGCGCCGCGCATCCGGAACCGGGCGCCGTCGCCCCGCTCCTGGATCGGACCGGAGGGCCGTCCGGCCGGCAGTGCCGGCTGATGCCGTTGTCACCCCCGCCTTGCCGCGTGTCCGAGGTCGTGCCGGGTGGGTGTTCGTGCGACGGTCGTGGTGGCCGCCGCGTCGCGCCGTGCCCGGCAGGTGCGGACGGCGCAGCTGCGGCCCTGGGTGTCGGGCGCGGACAGGCGGGTGACGGCATGGCGGGAACGGCAGCAGCGGGGGCCGCAGGGCGTACGGCGGGGGCCCGGCGCGTCCTCGCCCCGTTGGCGTTGGCGCAGTTCATCTGCAGCTTCGCCGGCTCCAACATGAACGTGATGATCAACGACATCAGCGAGGACCTGGACACCACCGTGCAGGGCGTCCAGGTGGCCATCACCATCTTCCTGCTGGTGATGGCCGCGCTGATGATCCCGGGCGGCAAACTGACCGACAAGTGGGGCCGCAAGCGCTGCCTGCTGGCCGGGCTCGTGGTGTACGGCGTGGGGGCGGTGCTCAGCGCCGCCGCGCCCGGCCTCGGCGTGCTGATCCTGGGGAACTCGATCCTGGAGGGCGTCGGCACCGCGCTGCTGATCCCGCCGGTCTACATCCTGACGACGCTGCTGTTCACCGACACGGCGTCCCGGGCCCGCGCGTTCGGCGCGATCATGGCGATGGGCGGGATCGGGGCGGCAGCCGGTCCGCTGATCGGCGGTCTGATCACCAGTGCGATCAGCTGGCGGGCCGCCTTCGTCTTCCAGGCGCTGGTGATCGTGGTGATCGTGGTGCTCAGCCGGGGGATCGCCGACCCGCTGCCGCCCGACCCGGCCCGGCCCTTCGACACGGTGGGTGCGGTGCTCTCGGCGGCCGGCCTGGTGCTGCTGGTGACCGGCATCCTGGCCGTCGACAACAACGGCTGGCTGGCGCTCGGCCTGCTGGTGGCGGGTGCGCTGGTGCTGGCCGGTTTCTTCGCCTGGGTGCGCGGCCGGGAGCGGGCCGGCCGGGAGGCGCTGCTGTCGACGTCGCTGTTCCACAACCGCACCTCCGACCTCGGCCTGGTCACCCAGAACACCCAGTGGCTGATGCTGATGGGCGTCTCGTTCACCGTCGCCGCCTACCTGCAGGTCGTCCGCGGCTACGACGCGATCCAGACCGGCGTCATCTTCACCGCCGCGACGCTCGGCATCCTCGCCTCCTCGCTGGCCGCGGAGAAGCTGGCCCGGCGCCGTCCGCAGCGCACCCTCATCATGGCGGGCTTCGTGGTGACGATCGCCGGCATCGCCGTGCTGCTGGCGCTGGTCGCCGGATCGCCCAGCGCCTGGGCGTTCGCCCCCGGCCTGCTGCTGATCGGCCTCGGCCTGGGCGTGATGCTGACCCCGTCGGTGAACGTCGTCCAGTCGTGCTTCCCCGAGTCGCAGCAGGGCGAGATCTCCGGTCTGTCGCGCAGCATCTCCAACCTCGGCTCCTCGCTCGGCACGGCCGTCGCCGGCACCATCCTCGTGTCGGGGCTCAGCAAGGGCGCGTACGCGGCGGCGATGGCGGTGCTCGGGGTGGCCGGTCTGGGCGGGCTGGCCGCCGCGTTCCTGCTGCCGCGGGTCCGCCGGCCCGCAGCGGCGG
>NZ_JBEYFP010000874.1:0-2349 GCF_040634455.1 Kitasatospora sp. NPDC007106 | reverse complement strand
CGCCCCCCGTTTTTCCACCCGCACCACCGGAAGGCGACGATGAGCACCGATACCGACCTGCTGTGGTCCCCGAGCCCGGCCTCGACGGAGAAGTCCGGCGTGGCCGGCTTCCTGAAGCGGCTGGAACGCACCCGGGGGCTGCGCTTCCCGGACTACGCGGAACTGTGGAGGTGGAGCACCGACGACCTGCCCGGCTTCTGGTCGGCGGTCTGGGAGCACTACGGCCTCGACGCCGTCTCCGGCTACGAGAGGGTGCTCGGCGACGCGGCCATGCCCGGGGCCGACTGGTTCCCCGGGGCGCGCCTGAACTTCGCCGAGCGCTGCTTCGCCCGGGCCACCGACGAGCGGCCCGCCCTCGTCGCACTGACCGAGGACGGCGGGCCCGAGGAGACCTCCTGGCGCGAACTCCGGCGCCAGGTGGGGGCCCTGGCCGCCGGGCTGCGGGAGATGGGTGTGCAGCCCGGCGACCGGGTCGCCGGCTACCTGCCGAACACCCCGCACGCCGTGGTCGCGCTGCTGGCCTCCGCGGCCGTCGGCGCGGTGTGGACGGTCTGCTCACCGGACTTCGGCACGGCCGGCGTGCTCTCCCGGCTCCGGCAGGCCGAACCGACCGTCCTGCTCGCCGTGGACGGCTACCGCCACGGCGGCAAGGAGTACGACCGGCTCCCGGCCGTCGCCGAGATCACCGCCGGGCTGCCCACCCTGCGGCACCTGGTCACGATCGACCACCTCCGCCCGGCGGCGCCCGCGCCGGCGTCGGTGTGGTCGCCGCGCGGCGACGTGCGGCAGCACCGGTGGGCCCCGCTGACGGCCGGGGACGTCCCGCTCGACTTCGCGGACCTGCCCTTCGACCACCCGCTGTGGATCCTCTGGTCCTCCGGCACCACCGGCCGGCCCAAGGGCATCGTGCAGGGCCACGGCGGCATCGTCGTCGAACTGCTCAAGGCGCTCGGCCTCGGCTGCGACCTGCGCGCCGAGGACCGGTACTTCTTCCACACCACCACCGGCTGGATGGTGTGGAACTTCATGGTCGGCGGCCTGCTGCACGGCAGCACCCTGGTGCTGTACGACGGCAGCCCCACCCACCCCGACACCGACGGCGTCTGGCGGGTCGCCGAACGGACCGGCGCCACGGTGGTCGGGGTGGGCGCGGCCTACCTGACCGCCGCCGAGCGGGCGGACTCCCGTCCCGCGGCCCGCCACGACCTCGGCGCGCTGCGGACCGTCCTGCAGACCGGGTCCGCACTGCCGCCGAGCACCTGGCGCTGGGTGCACGACCGGCTCGGGCCGGACGTGTGGCTGCAGTCCATCTGCGGCGGCACCGACATCTGCTCGGTCCTCGCCGGTGCCAGCGCCCTGCTGCCCGTCCGGGTCGGCCGGATCCCGTGCCCCGCGCTCGGTGTCGCCCTCGCCTCCTGGGACCCGTCCGGCCGGCCGCTGACCGGCCGGCAGGGCGAACTGGTGGTGACGGCGCCGCTGCCGTCGATGCCGCTGCACTTCGTCGGCGACCCGGACGGCTCGCGCTACCGGGCGAGCTACTTCGACACGTACCCGGGCGTGTGGCGGCACGGCGACTGGGTGACGGTCGGGGACGACCTCACCGTCGTGGTCGCCGGACGCTCCGACTCCACGCTCAACCGGATGGGCGTGCGGATGGGGTCCGCCGACATCTACGCCGTGGTGGAGCAGCTCCCCGAGGTCGCGGACAGCCTGGTCGTGGGGGCCGAACTGCCGGACGGCGGCTACCACATGCCGCTGTTCGTGGTCCTCGCGGAGGGCGCCGTCCTCGACGACGCGCTGCGGGCCGGGATCACCGCGGCGATCCGGCACCAGCTGTCGCCCAGGCACGTGCCGGACACCGTCACCGCAGTGCCCGCGGTGCCGCGCACCCTGACGGGGAAGCGGCTGGAGGTCCCGGTCAAGCGCATCCTCCAGGGCGCGGACGTCGCCGAGGTGAGCGGCGAGGGGGCCGTCACCGCCCCGGAGATGCTGGCCTGGTTCGCCGAGTACGCGCGCGGTGTCCGGCAGTCGCGGACCCGGTGAGTCCGCGCGGGAGCCGGGTCAGAGCGTCCCGGTCAGCCACTGCAGCCCCAGGCTGCCGACGGACACGACGAGCCACAGGCAGCCGCCGAGGACGAGCGGCCGGGGCCCGGCGCGGCGCAGTCCGCCGAGGTCGGTGGAGAGCCCGATCGCCGACAGCGCCACGGTGATCAGGAAGACCGCGAGCCCGCCGAGGCCGTGCCGGGCCCCGGCGGGCACGAGCCCGGCGGTGTTCGCCCCGGCCACGGCGAGGAAGGCCAGGAGGAATCCCGGCACCAGTCCGGCCACCCGCACCCGGGTGACGGCGGC
>NZ_JBEYFP010000873.1:0-2352 GCF_040634455.1 Kitasatospora sp. NPDC007106 | reverse complement strand
CTCGGCACCGTGCTGGCCGTCCTGCTGGTCGGCAGCTGCATCACGCTCTACATGGTGAACAAGGACGACGGGAAGTCCGCCGCGGCCTCCACCCCCTTCCCGCTGGTCGGCGAGGACGTGCTGATCACCGGCGCCGGCCCGATCGGCATCATGGCCGCCGCGGTCGCCCGGCACGCCGGTGCCCGCAACGTGATGATCACCGACGTCTCGCCGTACCGCCTGGACCTCGCCCGCAAGGTCGGCGTCACCCTGGCGCTGGACGTCTCGCAGCACAGCATCGAGGAGGGCCAGCAGCAGCTGGGCCTGCGCGAGGGCTTCGACGTCGGCCTGGAGATGTCCGGCCGGCCCGAGGCGATGCGCTCGATGATCGCCAACATGACGCACGGCGGCAAGATCGCCATGCTGGGCCTGCCCGCCGACGAGTTCCCAGTGGACTGGGCGTCGATCGTCACCTCGATGATCACCATCAAGGGCATCTACGGCCGCGAGATGTTCGAGACCTGGTACGCGATGTCCGTCCTGCTGGAGGGCGGCCTGGACCTCACCCCGGTGATCACCGGCCGGTACGCCGCCACGGACTTCGCCGAGGCCTTCGACGAGGCCGCGAGCGGCAGCTGCGGCAAGATCATCCTCGACTGGACCGTCTGAGCACGCACCGCCCGCACCGCCCGGCCCCGCACCGACCCGCCCAGCCCCGCACCGCCCCGTGCCGGGCGGTCCCGCACCGCACGACCGCCCCGACCGCCCGGCACCCCGTCAGCGAACCTCCATCCAGGGAGACACCACCCGTGTTCGACAACGTGCGCGAAGACCTCGCCGCCACCCTCGACGAGATCCGCGAGGCCGGCCTCTTCAAGCCCGAGCGGGTCATCGGCAGCCCGCAGAGCGCCGCCGTCACCGTCACCGCGGGCGGCCGCCCCGGCGAGGTGCTGAACTTCTGCGCCAACAACTACCTCGGCCTCGCCGACCACCCCGCCGTGGTCGCCGCCGCCAAGGACGCCCTGGACCGCTGGGGCTACGGCATGGCCTCCGTCCGCTTCATCTGCGGCACCCAGGACGTGCACAAGCAGCTCGAGGAGCGCCTCTCGCACTTCCTCGGCCAGGAGGACACGATCCTCTACTCCTCCTGCTTCGACGCCAACGGCGGCGTCTTCGAGACCCTGCTGGACGAGCGCGACGCCGTCATCTCGGACGCCCTCAACCACGCCTCCATCATCGACGGCATCCGCCTCTCCAAGGCCCGCCGCCACCGCTACGCCAACCGCGACCTCGCCGACCTGGAGCAGCAGCTCAAGGCCACCCAGGACGCCCGCCGCCGCCTGATCGTCACCGACGGCGTGTTCTCCATGGACGGCTACATCGCCCCGCTGCGGGAGATCTGCGACCTCGCCGACCGCTACGACGCGATGGTCATGGTCGACGACTCGCACGCCGTGGGCTTCGTCGGCCCGACCGGCCGCGGCACCCCCGAGCTGCACGGCGTGATGGACCGCGTCGACATCATCACCGGCACCCTCGGCAAGGCCCTCGGCGGCGCCTCCGGCGGCTACGTCGCCGCCCGCCGCGAGATCGTCGCCCTGCTGCGCCAGCGCTCCCGCCCGTACCTGTTCTCCAACTCGCTCGCCCCGGTGATCGCGGCGGCCTCGCTGACCGTGCTCGACCTGCTGGAGCAGTCCGGCGACCTGCGCGAGCGCCTGGCCGCCAACACCCACCTGTTCCGCACCAAGATGACCGAGGCCGGCTTCGAGATCCTGCCCGGCGAGCACGCCATCGCCCCCGTCATGATCGGCGACGCGGCCGAGGCCGGCCGCCTGGCCGAGCTGCTGCTGGAGCGCGGCGTGTACGTGATCGGCTTCTCCTACCCGGTCGTGCCGCACGGCCAGGCCCGCATCCGCGTGCAGCTGTCCGCCGCCCACTCGACCGAGGACGTCGAGCGCGCCGTCGCCGCCTTCGTCGACGCCCGCGAGGCGATGGGCAAGTAGCACCCCGGGGCCCCGGCCCCGAACCGACCACCACCGCGGGGCGCGGCCCTACCCTCACCGCGCCCCTGCGGGGCAACCCCCGGCCCCGCTCCGCCGTCGGCCCGGCCTTCCCCAGCCGGGCCGGCGGCGTTTCCCGCTCCGCCGCCCCCTTGCCCCGTCCCGCGCACGGCCCGCCGCCACCCGGGCGGCACCCCACGGGATGCGTAGCGGGCGCCGCCGCTGGACAGTCGCAAGGGAGGACCGGCCACCGGACCGCAGCCACTCCCGCGGTACCGGACCCGCCGGCCGGCGCACGCGGCGAGAGGAGCAGGGATGCCACCGGTGTCCGCGCTGCCCCGGCCCCGCGTCCCCTCCGCCGCCCGCCTGATCG
>NZ_JBEYFP010000872.1:0-2353 GCF_040634455.1 Kitasatospora sp. NPDC007106 | reverse complement strand
GCCGTACCGGCGGCCGTGCACGTGCATCAGGCCGCAGGCGGCCTGCACGTCCGCCTCGCCGTGCAGCGGCAGCGCCACCGGCCCGGCCCAGGAGATCCGGCAGTCGATCCGGAGCGGGCCGTCCGCGAGGCCGAGGGTGCCGTCGGGGTGCCCTTCGGCGCGGTGGCCGAGGGCCCGCAGGTGTGCGGCGGCCAGGCCGAGGGCGGCCCGCGGCGGTGCGGAGGTGGCGAGTGCGCCGGTGGCGCCGCTCACGGGCGGCGGCCCTGGACGGTGTGCACCAGGTTGGAGCAGGCCCGGAAGTCCGGGTGCACCAGGATCTCCCGCAGCTCGGCGAGTTCGTCCTCGGTCAGCCCCGCGCGCAGCAGCGGCTCGCGCAGGTGGCGGGTGTTGTGGATCTGCAGTTGCAGCCCTGGCGAGCCCGGGGTCAGCGCGGTGACGTACGGGACGGCCTCCACACCGGCGAAGCCGGCCCGCCGCAGGGCGGCGGCGCACTCCCGGCCCCAGCCCTGGTGCGAGCCGCGCTCGCGGAACGCCTGCAACTTGGCGCGCTGGAACCGCTCGAAGAGCTCCTTGGCCCGGGCGCTCGGCGCGAGCAGCACGGGCGCGTACTCGGCGTCGAACTCCAGCAGGTGCAGCACCCCGCCGGGCCGCAGCGCGGTGAGCAGACGGCGGAGCACGGCCTCCCGCTCGGGCAGGTGGGAGAGCACCAGCCGGGCGTGGATCAGGTCGAACCCGCCGTCGGGCAGCTCGTCGTGGACGATGTCGTGGCGCCGGACGTCCAGGTTGGGACGCTCCGGCAGGGGCAGCGGCACCAGGTCGGTGGCGAGCACCCGGCCGGCGGGGCCGACCCGGTCGGCCAGCCAGACGGCGATGCTGCCGGCGCCGGTGCCGATGTCCAGGCAGTCCATCCCGGGGCGGACGCCGGCGCCGACCAGCCGCTCGACGGTGATCGGGTCGAGCCAGGCCGCCAGGCAGCGGTGCTGTTCGGCGGCGTGGCTGCCGGTGTTGTCGAAGAGGTAGGCGGGGGCGAGGGTCATCGGTCTCTCTCCGGTCCGTCGGCGTCGACGGGCACTGGTCGGCTGCGGGCAACAGGGCGTGCGGGCGTGCGGCGTGGGCGTCAGGGCACCGGGACGGGCCGGTCCGCCGCGTGGGTGAGCACCCGCTGCGCGGCCAGCCGGCCGGAGCGGACGGCGCCCTCGCTGCTCGGCCGGAGCATCACCCAGTCCCCGGCGTACTCGATCGCCCGGGTCGGCCGGGCCAGGAAGGCGGCCCGCTCCCGGACGGCGGCGGGTGCCGCCTGCGGCAGGCCGTGCCGGTACCGGTGCACCAGGGTGCGGACGGTGGCCGCCCGCAGGCCCGGGAGGAAGCGCTCGGCCTCCGCGCAGGCGATCTCCACCACCCGCTCGTCCGGCTCGTCCAGCAGCTCCGGGCTCGTCCACGGCGAGACGAAGACGTTCGCCAGGCCGCGGCCCTCGGGTGCCCGGCCGTGGGCCTTGAGGTGGTCGAGGACGATCCCGGTGCAGACCAGGCTCTCACCGGCCGGGACGGAGATCGCGTAGCTGGGGCTGCGGGTCGGGCCGGGCAGCGGCCGGTCCAGCAGGCAGGCCACCTTGAGCATCGGCGCGTACGTGCTCGCGGCCACGAATCCGCGCTCCTCGGGCGGGAGTCCGGGATGCAGGGCGAGCGCGACGGGGGCCGGCACGGCCAGCACCGCCTGCCGGGCGGTGCCGGCCGTGCCGTCGGCGAACTCCAGCCGCACGCCCCCGTCCTCCGGCCGGACGGCCGTCACCCGGGCGTCGAGGGCGACGTCGAGCCGGTCGGCGAGCGAGCGGGCCAGGGTGTCCATGCCGTCCCGGTAGGTCATCCAGCGGGCACCGGCGCCGCCGACCGAGAGCAGGGTGGCCACCATCGGCCCGATCGCCGAGGTGTCCGGCCGCCAGCCGAAGCAGTGGCTCGCCAGCGGCTGGAGCATTCCGTCGAGCAGTTCTTCGCGGCCGCCCGCGCAGTACTGACCGAGCGTCAGTTCGCCGCTGGGCGCGGTCTCCGGGTGGTCGGGGTCGAAGCCGCGCCAGCGCAGGGCCAGCTCGGTGGCGAAGCCGAGCCAGGCCAGCCGTCCGCGCCAGGAGAGCCCGGCACCCGTCAGCAGGCCCTTGGGGTGGCCGAGACGGGCGTGGGCGCGGCCGTGCCGCCAGAGGGCGAAGCCGCTCTCGACGACCGGCACCTCGGCCTCGGGGATGCCGACCGCCCGGATCAGTTCCCAGGTGGCCTCGTACCCGGCTCCGGCGATGGTCTCGGCGCCCTCGTCCACCAGGTAGCCGTCCACCCGGGTGGAGGCCATCCGGCCGCCGACCCG
>NZ_JBEYFP010000871.1:0-2353 GCF_040634455.1 Kitasatospora sp. NPDC007106 | reverse complement strand
GGGTGTTGAGACGTGTGCTGTTCCGATGTGTGCGGGCCCGCCTCGCCGTCCGCGACCGCCTCGGCGGCACCGACCACGGCCTCCGCCGCGCCCTCGGACACGCCGAGCGCCGCACCGTCCTCGGCGAGCCCCGAGGCCACCGCCCCCGCAGCCTCCGACGGCGGCTCCGGCAGCGGCACGGCCACCGTGGTGGTCGTCGCCGTCCTGGCCGCGGCCATCGTCGGCGTGGTGGTCTGGCGCCGCCGGGCCGCCCCGCGCGACTGACGCGAACGACACGGGCCCGGTCCGCTCGTCGGACCGGGCCCCTGCGCCTGCCGGGCGGGACTACCCGCCGACGCCGGCGTCCGGCGCCAGCACGCCGGCGGTGACCAGACCGATGATCACCACGCCGAGCGCCACCCGGTACACCACGAACGGCATGAAGCTGTTGTGCGAGATGTACTTCAGGAACCACGCGATGGCGGCGTAGCCCACCGCGAAGGCGATCGCGGTGGCCAGCAGCGTCGGCCCCCAGGCCGGCGCCGGGCCCTCGCCGATCTTGAACAGCTCCAGCGTGCCCGAGGCCAGCACCGCCGGGATCGCCAGCAGGAACGAGTACCGCGCCGCGGCCTCCCGGCTGTACCCCATCAGCAGGCCCGCACTGATCGTGCCGCCCGAGCGGGACACCCCCGGGATCAGGGCCAGCGACTGCGCGAGGCCGTACGCCGCCGCGTGGGGGAGCGTCAGATCGCTGATCGGGCGGGCGTTGCGGACCGCCCGAGAGCGGTCCGCGACCGCGAGGACCAGGCCGAAGACGATCAGCGTGGTGCCGATGACCCGCAGGTCGCGCAGCGAGGTCTCGATGGTGTCCTGGAACGCCGCGCCGAAGAGGCCGATCGGCAGGGTGCCGACGATGACGAACCAGCCCAGCCGGGCGTTCGGGTCGCTGCGCCGCGCGGGGCTGAACAGCGAGGCCGCCCAGGCGCCGACGATCGCGGCGATGTCCTTGCGGAAGTAGATCAGCACGGCCGACTCGGTGCCCAGCTGGGTGACCGCCGTGAACGCCGCCCCCGGGTCGTCCCAGCCCGCCAGTGCCGAGAAGACGCGCAGGTGCGCGCTGGAGGAGACGGGCAGGAACTCGGTGAGCCCCTGGACGAGGCCGAGCACGGCCGCGTGGAACCAGTCGATCACCGGGCACCCGCCAGGGGCGTCCGTCGGTGGGTGTGCATGGGGGCTGTCCTGTTCGTTCGTGGTGGTGCGCGGTCCGCCGACGGCACGACGCGGTCGGGGAGGCTGCCGGGGCCCTGCCGTTCCGCGGCGCCGCCTGCTGCGGCGCCCGGCCCCCTCCGGCGCAGCTGGAGAATAGGCATTCAAGATGACCGGCAGCTTTCCGCAGGGTCAAGATCCGGTGCCGCCCCGGCCCCGGCCGTGCCTGCCGAACCTGCCGTGCCTGCCGGACCGGCGGGGTGACGGCATGTCAGGCGCGCCGCGGCAGCACGGCTGCGGCATGCTGGCCCCGGGCCACCACACGGACGGGAGCGGACGGCATGAGCGGACGGCTGGCGGGCAGGGCGGCGGTGGTCACGGGTGCGGCCCGCGGGATCGGACGCGCCACCGCGGAACTCTTCGCCGACGAGGGCGCACGGCTCGTGCTGACCGACATCGACGGCCCCGCGGTCGAGGCGCTGTGCACCGAACTCTCCGCCGACGGCGCCGAAGCGGTGCCGGTCGCCGGCGACGTCTCGGTGCCCGCGGACGCCCGGGCGATGATCGAGACCGCGGTGGGCTCCTACGGCCGGATCGACGTGCTCGTCGCCAACGCCGGGGTGATCCCGCTGCACACCGTCGCCGAGGCCACCCCCGAGGACTGGGACGCCGTCATGGCCGTGGACGGCCGCGGCATGTTCCTCACCTGCAAGTACGCGATCGAGCGGATGTCCGCGGCCGGCGGCGGCTCGATCGTCTGCCTCTCCTCGATCTCCGGCCTCGCCGGCCAGGCAGGCCAAGCCGTGTACGGCCCGGCGAAGTTCGTCGCCACCGGGCTGACCAAGCACCTCGCGGTGGAGTGCGCCCCGCAGGGCATCCGGGTCAACGCCGTGGCGCCGGGCACCATCCGCACCGACCGGGTCCGGCAGCTCCCGGACGAGCCCGGCGGGCCGGAGTACCTGGAGGCGATCGTCCAGCAGCACCCGATGGGCCGCCTCGGCGAACCCGAGGAGGTCGCCCGGGCGATCCTCTTCCTCGCCTCCGACGAGGCCTCCTTCGTCACCGGCGCGGTGCTGCCCGTGGACGGCGGCTACCTCGCCCGCTGACCCCGGCTCCGGCCGCGGCGGCCGGCCCGGGGGCTGCCGCGGGGCTCAGCGGCGGCGCGGGA
>NZ_JBEYFP010000870.1:0-2358 GCF_040634455.1 Kitasatospora sp. NPDC007106 | reverse complement strand
CTCCCGCCGCGCAGACCACGCGCGGCGGGAGCCGATGCCGTTCCGCGACGGGGGAGCCGGGCTCAGGAGGCGGGGCGCTCCTGCTCCGCCTCGACCTGGGCGTTCCACTCGCGCTTGGAGGCCTGCCAACCGTCCTCGTTGTGGCCGAGCCGCCAGTAGCCGGAGACGGAGAGGTCCTCGCGGGGGATCCCGAGGTCCACGCGCAGGAGTGCCCGGAGTTCCTTGACGAAGCCGGCCTCGCCGTGGACGAAGGCGTGCACCCGGCCCGCGGGGAACTCCAGCGCGCGGACGGCCTCGACGAGCCGTTCGCCGACGGGGCGGTCGCCGCGGTGCAGCCAGACGACCTCCGCGGCGGAGTCGAACTTCTGCTCCTCCTCGGGGCCGGCCACCTCGACGAACGCGCGGACCTCGGCGTCGGCCGGCAGGGCCTCCAGGGCCGCGGCGATGGCGGGCAGGGCGCTCTCGTCGCCGGCCAGCAGGTGCCAGTCGGCGGTGGTGTCGGGCGCGTAGCCGCCGCCGGGGCCCATGAACCGGACGGTCTCGCCCGGTCGGGCGCGCACCGCCCAGGGACCGGCGAGGCCCTCGTCGCCGTGGACGACGAAGTCGAGGGTGAGCTCGCGCAGTTCGGCGTTCCAGGCGCGGACGGTGTACGTCCGGGTCACCGGCCACTGCTCGCGCGGGAACTCCTCGCGGATCCGCTCCAGGTCGAACGGCTCGGGATAGGTCACACCCTCGGCACCGAACAGCACCTTCACGTAGTGGTCGGTGAAGGCGCCGGCCGGGAACGCGGCGAGGCCGTCGCCGCCGAGCACGACGCGCTGCATGTGGGGGGTGATCCGCTCGGTGCGGACGACGTGCGCGGTGTGCGGCTTCCGGGGCCTGCGGGCCGGACGCTCTGCCATGGACGCTCTCCTCATGTCTTTTACTTAGGCTCGCTAACGTAACACTCGCCGAGCGGCACAGCCGGGCGCTTCGGAACAGGGGAACCCGCCGAGTGCAGGTGGCTGCGGCCGGGCCGGCGGAGCGTCGCCGGCGGCGGAGGACCTCAAGGGGCCGAGGGGCGCGACGGGTGTTCGTCCTCCGGCTACGGCCCGCTCCAGGCAGGCCCTTCGAACGGAACGCCGTGGACCCTCTCCGCGCTGGCGCCGACGGCTTCGTTCCTGCCGGCAGGCCAGGCAGGGGCCGCTGCGCCGGCGCCGCACCCCGGCATCCACTGCCTCGCCAACGCCTGGCAGACCCCGAACGTCTCGACGAGGCCGTGCGACGCCGGTGACCCCGGTCAGCACTGGGTGATCTTCAACGAGCAGATCAGCCTCGCACTCGTCTGACACCCGCACCCCGTCACTCACGGTGTGTGGGGGGAAAGGCAGTTCTTGAACGGGTCGTCCGCTCGCCGTTCCCATGGGCCGGACGCAACCCTAGGCTGGCCGGGTGGCGGACGAGGTGTGGGGCGAGACGGTGCAGGCCTGCGAGGCCCCGGGATCGGGGTGTTCGCGGTGCGAGGAGACGGCGGACTTCACGGTGGTGCGCGAGCGGTACCGGACCGTGGCCCGCAGCCGGGGTCTCGGGCGGCTCCTGGCGGCCGGGGTGCTCGTCGTCCTGGCCGTCGAGCTGCTGCTGACGGGCCGTGCGACGGGTGCGGCGGTCGCGTTCGTCCTCGGGGCGCTGTCCGCGGTCTCGTTCGGGTGGGTCGTCCTGCAGTCCCGTTCCGGTGAGCCGGTGGCCGTGTTCCACTGTCATCACTGCGAGGCCCGGTACCGGCTCTGACCGTCGTTGCAGGGCGGCACTCCGCAGAGGACCGCGCAACGCAGAGGGAGACCGTCATGCCGCTCCAGCGGATGGACAACGTCGGCATCGTCGTCGACGACCTGGACGCCGCCGTCGCCTTCTTCACGGAACTCGGCATGGAGGTCGAGGGCAGGGCGCAGATCGAGGGCCTCTTCGCGGATCAGGCCGTCGGGCTCGACGGGGTCCGCAGCGAGATCGCGATGATGCGGACCCCGGACGGCCACGGCAAGCTGGAGCTCGCGCAGTACCACGCCCCCGCGGCGATCCGCGACGGATCGCACAACCCGCCGCCGAACACGCTGGGCCTGCACCGGGTGATGTTCGCCGTCGACGACATCGACGACACCGTCGCCCGCCTCCGCCGCCACGGTGCCGAACTCATCGGTGAGGTGGCGCAGTACGAGGACGTCTACCGCCTCTGCTACCTCCGCGGCCCCTCGGGCATCCTGCTCGCCCTGGCCGAACGGATCGGCTGACGGCCCTTCGCCACCCTGCTGCTTGCCGTACGGACGACCGTCGTACGGACGGCCGTCGTACGGCGTCGGGCGGGGCCGTGTCGGAGATCGTAAG
>NZ_JBEYFP010000869.1:0-2360 GCF_040634455.1 Kitasatospora sp. NPDC007106 | reverse complement strand
GTCCCGGCGGCGGGCCGCCGCGGCGGGCGGGGCCGGCCGCGTTCCTGCTTCCAGCGTGCTCCTGCCCGGGCCGGCGGGCCACAGCGGCCGGCGGCCGCGCCACCGCCACGGGGTGCCGGTGTCAGCCGAGCTCGGCCAGCAGACCGGGGTTGACCAGGCCGACGACGGCCCGGACGTCGGCCTCGCCGACCGCCGGCCAGAGCACCCTGCGGGCGGCCCGGTAGCGCTCGGCGAGCCGCAGGCGGTCGGCCCTGGGCAGCTGCGCCGCCCGTTCCGGCAGCGAGTTGTGCGCGTTGTCCGCGATCTTCAGCAGGGCCGCCGAGTGGTCGCCGGCGATCTGCGCCAGCATCTCCTCGTAGGGCGTGCCCGGGACCTTGGTGACCCGCCGGACGGTCGCCACCACGGCGGACGGCACCCCGGCGCGCAGCAGGTCCTCGGCGGTCAGCGGGGTGTCCTCCAGCACGTCGTGCAGCAGCCCGGCCATCTGCAGGCCGGTGCCGAACGGGGCGAGGCCGGCCGCCACCGCCCGGACGTGCTCGACGTACGGCACGCCGATCTTGTCGGTCTGCCCGGCGTGGGCACGGGCGGCCAGGGCATCGACGTCGGCCAGGGCCGGTTCGGCCACGGTGGTCTCCCCTCGGGTACGGCGCCGGGCCCCGACGGCCCGTCAGTCGCGGCGAAATATAGTCGGCCGGGCCGACGGGAAGGAGCAGCAGGGTGCGGGTGACACCGATCTCCGCGGAACGGCTGACCGCCCTGGTCGCCGACCGGGTCGAGCAGGCCGCGCGGAACGCGCCGTGGGTGCGGGTCGCGGTGGACGGCGCGGCCGCCGCCCGGCCGGGCGCGCTCGCGGACGCCCTGGTCGGGCCGGTGCGGCTGCGCGGCCGCCCGGTGCTGCGGGTGTCCGCCGCGGACTTCCTGCGGCCCGCCTCGATCCGCCTGGAGTACGGCCGGCAGGACGCCGACGCCTTCCACGACCTCTGGCTCGACGACGGCGCGCTGCTGCGCGAGGTGCTGGCACCGCTCGACCCGGGCGGCAGCGGACGGGTGCTGCCCTCGCTGTGGGACGCCGTCGCCGACCGGGCCACCCGGGCGCCGTACACCGAACTGCCGCCGGGCGGGGTGTTGCTGCTGGACGGCCCGCTGCTGCTCGGCCGCTGGCTGCCCTTCGAGCTGACGGTCCACCTCGCGATGGGCCCGGGCGCGCTCGCCCGGCACACCGCCGGGGCCGAGCGCTGGACGCTGCCCGCCTTCGCCCGCTACGAGGAGGAGACCCGGCCGCGGGAGGCCGCCGACCTGGCGGTGAAGGTCGACGACCCGCGGCACCCGGCGCTCGTCGAGCCCTGAGCACGGAGGGCACGGGCCCTCCCCGCGGGTAATCCCGTTGCCGCCGGACGGGCCCGGCCGGGATGCTCGGCGGATGTCCGAGAGCGCCTTCGCCCCCTACCCGAAGATCCCGGAGCGGGCGGCGCTCAGCCGGTCCGCCGTCCGTGCCTGGGCCGCCACCGAGAAGGTGCACGGCGCCCACCTCGCCCTGCTCTGCGAGGACGGCGCGGTCCGCGCGGCCAAGCGGCGCGCGCTGCTGGACGGTGACGCACTCGACGGCTTCTTCGGCCTCGCCCGGATCTGGCCGGCCCTCTCGGTGGCGGCCGGCCGCGTCGCCGCGGCCCTGCGCGAGGAGCTCCGGGCCGCGGGGCGGGTGGTGCTGTACGGCGAGCTGTTCGGCGGCCGCTACCCGCACCCGGCCGTCCCGCCGCAGGACGGCGCCCAGGCCGTGCAGACCGGCGTCTGGTACGCGCCGGGCCTGCACTGGTCGGTCTTCGACGCGGTGGTGGAGGTCCACGGGGAGCGGTGGTGGGCCGGCGACGCGGCGCTGCGCCGGGCCGCGGCGGCGGCCGGGCTGCCGTGCGCCCCACTGCTCGGCGAGGGACCGCTGGTACGGCTGCAGGAGCTGCCCGCGGCCTTCCCGAGCCTCGTCCCCGCCGGGTTCGGCCTGCCGCCGCTGGCGGGCAACCTCGCCGAGGGGTACGTGCTGAAACCCGCCGGGGCCGTGCCGGTGGCCGTCGGCCGGCCGGTGCTCAAGGTCAAGCAGCCGGGCTTCGCCGAGGACGCCCGCTACCGCGGCGCCCGCCCGTACACCGCCCCGCCCGGCGGGGCGGCCGGCGTGCCCGGCTGGCTGGTCGAGCAGGCGGCCGTCCTGCTCACCCCGGCCCGGGCGGCCGCCGCCGTCTCCAAACTCGGCCCGGCGGCCGCTCCGGCGGAGGTCGCCGCCGAGATCGCCCGGGACACCGTCGAGGACCTCGCGGACCGGCTCGGCGGTGTCGAGCACGGCGAACTCCCGCTCGACGGAGGCGATCCGG
>NZ_JBEYFP010000868.1:0-2366 GCF_040634455.1 Kitasatospora sp. NPDC007106 | reverse complement strand
CGCCGGAATCCGCGGATTCCGGCGCCCCACTGCTGTCGGGCACGTCACGGTGCGTCGGCGAACCTCCCCCGAGGACACGGCCGCCGCCCGCCACGCCCCGGACAGGAGGCCGGGGCGAACGTGCGAGGTGGACGATGGAGCGGGCTACTTGGGCGGCTTCTTGCCGGCGACGCCCAGGTAGACCTGGAGGGCCAGGTTGGGCTTGAGGTCCTTCACCTTCACGCCCCACGAGGTGAAGGCCTTCTGGTGCTCCGCCGCGGAGGCGAGCAGGGAGACCAGCGAGCCCGCCACGGCGGCCGGATCGATCGTCTTGTCGGTCTTGCCCTGGTTCGACCGGACGGCCTCGGTGAGCGGGGCGACCACCGAGTTGAGCACCTTCATCCGGATCTTGAAGAACCGTTTGTCCCCCTCGGCAGCACCGAGAGTGACCACTCGAAGAATGGCATCGTTCTTGCGCCAGAAGGCGAGGAAACCGTCCACCAGTTCTTCCGAAGTGGCGGCACCGGTCTTTCCCGCCCAGGACTTTCCTTCGACGAGCTCTTTGAGCCCGCCGCTGTCCTCGGCCATTTCCTCTGCGATCTCGAGGACAGCGCCCTCGACATCCGGGAAGTACTGGTAGAAGGTCGCGGGGGAGGTACCCGCCATACGGGCGACGTCGATGACCTTGACGTCCCGGTAAGGCGACGTGCTGAGCATCTCGCGGAGGCAGTCGAGCAGCTTCTGCCGCGTCTCCTGTCCGCGTCGCCCGGCGACGCGACCGTCGACGGTGCGAACTTGTCCTGTCATGCCGTCAGCTTACCGTGGCACGATCTTGGCGCGATTCGGTGATGCGACAATTAGGCCGCTCGTGGCGGTAATGGAGCGCCCGGACGGATATTCAGCGCTCCTGTTGTAGCCCCCCCGTGCACTGATGACCCCACAGCGTGACGACCGGTCTGCTGAGGGGTGGTCGGATGACAGGCAGTGATCGCCACGGCGGTCGGACCCGGCTCCGCCGGAGGGCCGGCCGGCCCGTGCGCGGTCGCGTCCGGGGCGTGTCCGGGCCCGCCAGGGGCGGCGCCGGGCGCGCGTCCGGAGCGGACGCGGCCCGTCCGGAACGGCCTGCCCCGCGCGGCGCGGGCGGGGGAGATTGGCTCCCGGGGGGTGGGCATTGGAGAATCGGGTGCGCACCCCGGACGGGGGACGGCACAACGGGGAGGTGGCAGCTCAGTGGACCAGCTGACGGCGCACGATCCAAGGCGGATCGGGCCCTTCGAGGTGCTGGGACGGCTCGGCGCGGGCGGGATGGGGCTGGTCTACCTGGCGCGCTCCGCATCGGGCCGGAGGGTCGCCATCAAGACCGTGCGCACCGAGCTGGCCGAGGACGACCTGTTCCGGGTCCGCTTCGCCCGCGAGATCGCCGCCGCCAAGACGGTCGGCGGCTTCTACACCGCCGCCGTGGTCGACGCCGACGCCGACGCCCGGGTGCCCTGGCTCGCCACCGCGTACGTGCCGGCGCCCTCGCTGGAGGACCTGGTCAACCACTGCGGTCCGCTGCCGGTGGACGCGGTGCGCTGGCTGGTCGCCGGCATCGCCGAGGCGCTCCAGTCGATCCACGCCGCCGGCCTCGTCCACCGCGACCTCAAGCCGTCCAACGTGCTGGTGGTCGAGGACGGCCCGCGGGTGATCGACTTCGGCATCGCCGCCGGTGTCTCGCACACCCGGCTGACCATGACCAACGTCGCGGTCGGCACCCCGGCGTACATGTCGCCCGAGCAGGCCCGCGACAGCCGCAGCGTCACCGGCGCCAGCGACGTCTTCTCGCTCGGCTCGCTGCTGGTCTTCTGCGCCACCGGCCACCCCCCGTACCGCGGCGCCAACCCGGTCGAGACGGTGTTCCAGCTGCTGCGCGAGCAGCCTGACCTGTCCGGGCTGCCGATCGAGCTGGCCGACCTCGTCCGGGCCTGCATGCGGCCCGCGCCGGAGCACCGGCCGACGCCCGCGCAGATCCAGGCCGAGCTCGCCCCGCACCTGTTCTCCCGGGACGACGCCCTCGGCGACGCCGGCGACTGGCTGCCGCCCAGCGCGCTGCAGCTGATCGAGCAGAAGCGCGGCCGCCGCTCGCTCGCCCCGCCGGTCGCGCCCCCCGTCGCCCCGCCGCCCGTGCCGCCGGTGCTGCCGCCGCAGCCGTCCGCGCCCCCGGCCGACAGCCGGGGCAACGGCTCGCTCGGCGGCGAGGCCGCCACCGAGCGGATGGCGCCCGGCCGCCGGCCCGCCCGGCAGGAGGAGGTCCGGCTCTCCGGCGGACCCGTCCGGATAGGGCCGGGCCCGCGCGCCGACCAGTCCGTGGCCGGGCAGTCCGCCGCCGCGCCGGCCGCGCCCGCGGC
>NZ_JBEYFP010000867.1:0-2367 GCF_040634455.1 Kitasatospora sp. NPDC007106 | reverse complement strand
CCCTTCCCCTCCCCGCCCCTCTTCCCATCACCCCCGCGGCGCGCCCGCCGGGGGGGGGGGGGAGCCAGGTGCATCCGCGCCTGCCCCCGCCCGCCGCTCCCACACCTCCGGGCGACTCAGCGCACGGTCGCTGCCGGCTCCGCGGGCTCCCGCATCAGCCGCTGCGGGCGGCGCACCAGCAGGTAGCCGAGCCCGGCGAGCGTCACCACGCCCGTCCCGAGCACGGCCGCCCACACCTGGTACCAGGGTGCTCCGGGCGGGGCGAGCAGGGCCCGCGGCCAGCAGATGTTGACCACCTCCAGGCCCGTCCACAGCACGGCGAGCGCGTTGAGCGCGGTGCCCCAGCGCCCGTACGAGACCTCGCCGGCCGGGCGCCAGGTGCCGCGCAGCCGGGCGACCAGCGCCACCGCGGTGAGGAGGAAGAACGGCAGGAAGGTCGCGGCGGTGCCGAAGGCGATCAGTGAGCCGATCGCCGTCGACTCCAGGCCGAGCGGCAGCGCCGCGCAGCTGACCAGGGTGGCCGCGACCAGGCCGCCGATCGGCGCCTGGTGCCGGTTGACCTTGCGGACCTGGGCCGAGAACGGGAAGACCCCGTCGCGGGCCAGCGAGTACAGCCCGCGGGCGGCGCCGCCCTGCGAGGCCATCAGGCAGGCGGTGAAGCTGACCAGCACCACCACGACGAACGGCTTGGCCGACCAGTCGCCGAAGCCGGCGGTGACCGCGGTGGTCACCGGGTCGAGGTCGGTGCCGGCGACGACGGCGGCCGGGTCGGGGTGGGCCAGCGGCACGGCGACGGCGTTGAGGATCACCACCAGTCCGACGCCGAGCAGCGACCACCGCATCGCCCGCGGCACCTGCCGGGCGGCGTCCTTGGTCTCCTCGGCGGTGGAGACGCAGGCGTCGAAGCCGATGAACGCCCAGCCGCCGACGGCGACCACCGCGAGGAAGGACATCAGCGTGCCGGTGCCGGTGGCCGCCGGTGCGCCCAGGGTGTCGGTGAGCAGTCCGAGCCCGTGCTCGCGGAAGAACAGCAGCAGGGCGAGGCCGACCAGCACCGAGGCGATCGCCTCCGCGGCGATGCCCAGCGCGACGAACCGCCGCAGCAGGTTGATCCCGTAAGCGTTGACCAGGGTGCAGCAGAGCATGAAGCCGAGCGCGGTCAGCACCAGCTGCGGGGGCGTCGGGGTGGCGCCGAACAGCGCGAAGAACCAGGGCGCGGCGAGGTAGGCGACGGTGGTGTTGGCGAACATCACCGCGAACTGCCAGAGCCACCCGGTCAGCCAGGCGAAGGTGGGCCCGGCCAGCCGGCGGCTCCACTGGTAGGCGCCGCCGGCGAGCGGCCACTGCGAGGCGAGCTCGGAGTACACGCAGACCACCAGCAGCTGGCCGAGCAGGCAGACCGGCAGGGCCCACACCCAGGCGCCGCCGGCCACGCCCATGCCCACCTGGGCGACCGCGTACAGGCCGACCACGGGGGAGACCACGGCGAAGCCCATCGAGATGTTGCCGAGCACGCCGAGGCTGCGCCGCAGCTCCTGCCGGTAGCCGAGCGCCGCCAGCCGGTCGGCGTCCGCCGGCCCGTCCGGCCGGGTCGTTGCGGTGGGTCTGCCGGCCCGTGGGGGAGTGGTCGTCATGCGTCCGCCTTGCCGTCGCGATCCGAAAACTAACTTAGTTAGTTATGGACCGTAGCCCCGACCCGGCGGTAACGGAAGGCCCCGACATCA
Organism: Kitasatospora sp. NPDC007106; assembly: GCF_040634455.1. Lineage (NCBI taxonomy): Bacteria > Bacillati > Actinomycetota > Actinomycetes > Kitasatosporales > Streptomycetaceae > Kitasatospora > Kitasatospora sp. NPDC007106. Next base: position 643 of record NZ_JBEYFP010000867.1, on the reverse strand, counting down.
GGCTGTAACGTGGCCGCTCGACCGGTACGCGCGAACAGGGGACGGAACACGTGGGGCGACCGACCAGGCCGATGCTCAGCAGGCAGGCGATCGCCGAGGCCGCCCTGGACGTCGTCGACACCGCCGGCCCCGACGGCCTCACCATGCGCGCCCTCGCCGACCGCCTCGGCGTGAAGGCCGCCTCGCTCTACAACCACGTCTCCGGCAAGGACGACCTGCTGGACGACCTCGCCGCCCTCGTCAACGCCGAGATCGACCTCACCCCGCTCGACGACCCCGACTGGCGCCGCGGCCTCGCCCGCTACGCCCACGGCTACCGGGCCGTCTTCCTGCGCCACCCCAACACCACCGCGCTGCTCGCCCGACGCCGGGTCGAGGCCGACCGCCAGCTGCTCACCTACGACGCCCTGCTCGCCGCCCTCGGCCGGGCCGGCCTCGACCCGGCGGACGCCGCCGAGGCCGCCGCCGCCCTCGACTACCTGGTGCTCGGCTCCGCCCTGGAGACCTTCACCGCCGGCTTCACCCGCGGCGCCGCCGAGTACCGCCCCCGCCACCCCGCCCTCGCCGGCGCCCTCGAAGCCTCCGCCGCCCGCGGCCCCGGCCTCGACGACCGCGGCTTCGACCTCGCCCTGCGCCTGCTGCT
>NZ_JBEYFP010000866.1:0-2369 GCF_040634455.1 Kitasatospora sp. NPDC007106 | reverse complement strand
CCGGTCGCGCACATCGCGACGCAGCCCGTCCCGGCCGCCGTCCCGATCCGGCAGGAGGCGCCGCGGATGGCGCCCGTGTCGTCCATCACACCCGACCGCCGCCAGAACCTGGAGAAGAGCTCCCCGGTGATCATGCCCAAGGTAGTGAACGAACGAGAGCCCTACCGCATCACCACACTGCACCCGAGGACCTACAACGAGGCCCGTACCATCGGGGAACAGTTCCGCGACGGCACACCCGTGATCATGAATTTGACCGAGATGGACGACACGGACGCCAAGCGGCTCGTAGACTTCGCGGCTGGACTCGTCTTCGGTCTGCACGGCAGTATCGAGCGCGTGACACAGAAGGTGTTCCTCCTGTCTCCTGCTAACGTCGATGTCACGGCGGAGGACAAGGCTCGGATCGCCGAGGGTGGGTTCTTCAACCAGAGCTGACCCGGCCACGACTTTACGTGTGGATCGATCGACAGTGCGTCACCGACGGGCTGATGACCAGGAGAGGGAGACGAGATGGGGATCGTCGGGGCGGTGCTTTACTACGCGCTGACAGTCTTCCTGCTCATCCTGCTCTTCCGCCTCGTGATGGACTGGGTCTTCCAGTTCGCGCGCTCGTGGCGGCCGGGAAGGGCCATGGTCCTGGTCCTGGAGGCCACGTACACTGTCACGGATCCGCCGCTCAAGCTTCTTCGGCGCTTCATCCCGCCGTTGCGTCTCGGGGGCGTGGCGCTCGACCTGTCCTTCTTCGTACTGATGATCATTGTGTATGTCCTGATCTCGCTCGTGCGGTCCCTGTCGTTGTGAGCGATGCGACAGGATTCCGGAGTGCCGACGATCACGTTGAGGTGAAGAGATGCCATTGACCCCCGAGGACGTTCGGAACAAGCAGTTCACGACCGTCCGGCTGCGCGAAGGCTATGACGAGGACGAGGTCGATGCCTTCCTCGACGAGGTCGAAGCCGAGCTGACCCGCCTGCTGCGCGAGAACGAGGACCTGCGCGCCAAGCTGGCCGCCGCCACGCGTGCCGCCGCGCAGAACCAGGCCAACATGCGCAAGGAGCCGCCGCAGGACGCCCGTCCCGCCGGCGCCCCCGTGCCCGCCGCCATATCCGGTCCCCCGGTGCCCGGCCAGCAGCAGGGCCCCGGTCCGCAGATGGGCGGCCCGCAGCAGCAGATGGGCAACCAGCCCCTCGGCCTGCCCTCCGGCGCCCCCGCCCTCCCGCCCGGCCCCGGCGCCGGTCAGATGGGCCAGCCGCAGCAGATGGGCCAGCCCCAGCAGATGGGCCAGCCCCAGCCGATGCAGACCATGGGCGGCCAGCAGCAGCTGGTCCAGCCGATGGGCGGTCAGATGCTGCAGCCGATGGGCGGCCCGATGGGTCAGCCGATGGGCCAGACCATGGGCGGCCAGCAGCAGCTCGCGCCGATGGGCGGCCCGATGGGTCAGCCCATGGGCCAGCCGATGGGCCAGCCGATGGGCGGCCCGCTCGGCGGCCCGATGGGCCAGCCGCAGCAGCAGCCCGGCGGCGACAGCGCCGCCCGCGTGCTCGCCCTCGCCCAGCAGACCGCCGACCAGGCGATCTCCGAGGCGCGTTCCGAGGCCAACAAGATCGTCGGCGAGGCCCGCAGCCGCGCCGAGGGCCTGGAGCGGGACGCCCGCGCCAAGGCCGACGCCCTGGAGCGGGACGCCCAGGAGAAGCACCGCGTCGCCATGGGCTCGCTGGAGTCCGCCCGCGCCACGCTGGAGCGCAAGGTCGAGGACCTGCGCGCCTTCGAGCGCGAGTACCGGACCCGCCTGAAGTCCTACCTGGAGACCCAGCTGCGCCAGCTGGAGTCGCAGGCGGACGACTCGCTGGCCCCGCCGCGGATCCCGGCCACCGCCTCGCTGCCCCCGGCGGCGTCGTCGATGTCGCCGGCCACCTCCTCGGTGGGCACCGGTTCCAGCTTCGGCGGCCAGTCCTCCTTCGGCGGCAACCAGCCGTCGTTCGGCGGCAACGGCCAGTCCTTCGGCGGGAACTCCTTCGGTGGCGGCAACAGCCCGAGCTTCGGCGGCCAGCCGGGCGGCAGCGGTGCCGCGCAGATGGCTCCCGCCGGGATGACGCAGCCGATGGCCGCGGTCCGCCCGCAGCCGCCGCAGCCGATGCAGCAGGCGCCGGCCCCGATGCGGGGCTTCCTCATCGACGAGGACGGCGACAACTAAGCACCACCCACATCGAGGGCGCCCCCACTGTGATCGACATCACGGCGGGGGCGCCCTCGTGTGTTCGGGGGCGCGTGGGGGTACCTCCCGGCCGAGTGCGGCCGACCACGAAGAGGGGCGCGGGGAACTGCGCGATTCGGAAGGATGACCGCATCCGAATTGCGCAGTTCCC
>NZ_JBEYFP010000865.1:0-2385 GCF_040634455.1 Kitasatospora sp. NPDC007106 | reverse complement strand
CCCCGGACGTCCCACCGCCGCCCACCGCAGCCCCCGGACCGGCGGCGGTGGGACCTCCTCGCCACCCGCATCCGCCCGGAACACCGCCCCGCGCACCGGTGCACTCCCCGCAACCGTCACGACCGCCGCCGCTACGACCCCGAGCACGGCCTCGCCGTCTCCGAACTCCTCTTCGACCTGCCGTTCCAGCCCGGCCGGTCCGCGGTCGTCGAGTACAGCTACGCCTACCCGCAGGCCGGGCCCGCCACCCAGTACGAGCGGATGGTCCGCTTCCCCGGCAAGCACCTGGTGCCGCGCCCGCTTCGACGGCCGGATGCTCCCCGGCGGCTGCCGGCTCGCCTGGCGCCCCTGCCGCGACGCCCCGCCGCAGGGACCGGAGGAACTGCGCATCTCGCCGACCGGCCAGGCCTGCGCCGTCCTGCCCGCCACCGACCCCGGCGTCTACGGCCTGTACTGGGAGTGGGGCGACGACCCCCTCCCGGACGGGCCGCCCACGCACTGACCGCCGCCCGCACCGCAGGTTCTCCCGCCGTGCCGCGGGGAAGGCATCACAGCGGGCGGCCGACCCGGCCGCAGCCACGACCGCCGCCACCCCCTCGGCAGGAGAGCACCGCGTGACCGGACCCACCGAGCAGACAGCCGCCGAGCGCGCCGACGGCGAGCGGACGGACCCGCTCGTCCGGCTCTCCCTGGACGACCTCCGCCGGCGCACCAGCATGAAGTGGCGCGCCCACCCCGAGGACGTGCTGCCGCTCTGGGTCGCCGAGATGGACGTCCCGCTCGCCCCCGCCGTCGCCGAGGCCCTGCACCGCGCCGTCGACCTCGGTGACACCGGCTACCCGTACGGCACCGGCTACGCCGAGGCACTCGCGGCCTTCGCCGCCGAACGCTGGAAGTGGGACGGCCTGCGGATCGAGCACACCGCCCTCGTCCCCGACGTCATGCTGGGCATCGTCGAAACGCTCCGCCTGGTCACCCTGCCCGGCGACGCGGTCGTCCTCTGCCCGCCGGTCTACCCGCCGTTCTACGCCTTCGTCGGCCACGACGGCCGCCGCATCGTCGAGGCACCGCTCGGCCCCGACCTGCGCCTCGACCCCGCCGCCCTGGACGAGGCCTTCCACCGGGCCCGCAGCGGCGGCCGGCGCGCCGCCTTCCTGATGAGCAACCCGCACAACCCCACCGGCACCGTGCACACCCGCGCCGAACTGGAGACGGTCGCCGCACTCGCCCGCGACCACGGCGTCCGGGTGGTCTCCGACGAGATCCACGCACCGCTGGTGCTGCCCGGGGCCCACTTCACCCCCTACCTGAGCGTGCCCGGCGCCGAGAACGCCTTCGCCCTGACCTCCGCCTCCAAGGCCTGGAACCTGGCCGGCCTCAAGTGCGCCCTGGCCGTGGCGGGCCCCGAGGCCGCCGACGACCTGCGCCGGATGCCCGAGGAGGTCGGCCACGGCCCGAGCCACCTCGGGGCGATCGCCCACACCGCGGCGTTCCGCGACGGCACGCACTGGCTCGACGACCTGCTCACCGGACTCGACGCCAACCGCACCCTGCTCGGGCAGCTCGTCGCCGACCACCTCCCCGGCGTGCGGTACCGCCGGCCCGAGGGCACCTACCTCGCCTGGCTGGACCTCACCCACCTCGGCCTGCACGACGACACCCCCGCCGGAAGTCCCGGCGTGGTCGGCGACCTGGCCGGCCCGGCCCGGATGTTCCTCGACGAGGCCCGGGTCGCCCTCAGCTCCGGCCACGTGTTCGGCACCGGCGGCGAGGGCTGCGTCCGGCTGAACTTCGCGACCCCGCCGGCCGTCCTGCGGGAGGCACTGGCCAGGATGGGAGGGGCCCTGCGGCCGCGCTGACCGGCGGTCGGCCCGCGGCCCGGCGCTCCACGAGCTCGTACAGGTGCCCGTTCGGCGCCCGAAAGTGCGCGTACCGCTCCAACGCGTTCTCCGAGACCGCGCCGACCGGCACGCCCGCGGCCCGCAGCTCGGCGAGCGCCCCGGCCAGGTCGTCGACCAGGAAGCCCACCGACCGGTCGGTGTCGCCCGTCCCGCCCGGCGAGGCCACCGCGAAGGCCGAGCCGTCCGGCAGCCGGAACAGCTCCGCCTCCACCCCGTCGACCGCGGCCGGGGCCAGGCCCGGCGTCTCCCGCAGGAACCGCGCCGTCGCCGCACGGTGACCGGTCGAGGTGCCCGCGAAGACCAACCCGAGGATGCGCACCCCCGCACGGTACGCGACCGCCGCGGCCCGTCGAGCGGGACTTCCTCGCCGCCGCCGACGAGACCGTCGGCTGGGACCCGACCGGGGTGCTCGACCCCGCGCTCCGGGCACCCGGCTGACCCGGGCCGCGACGCGACGCGCGGTCAGCCGCGCGGGACGGCGAAG
>NZ_JBEYFP010000864.1:0-2387 GCF_040634455.1 Kitasatospora sp. NPDC007106 | reverse complement strand
GTCGCGGCGCAGCAGGCGGCCGGGGGCGGCGTACCAGCGCACGGGCGAGTCCTCGTCGCAGGCCCACATCGGGTGGTCGGGCAGGTCGAGGCGGGTGTACCCCGCGTGCAGCCGCGGGAGGAGGGTGTCCGGCAGTTCGCAGGCGTCGTAGGTGCTGCCCGCGGCGAACAGCGACTCGCTGAGCACGAGTTCGACCCAGGCGAGGGACATCCGGTCGAGGAAGGGGATCCAGCCCCGGTGGGACTCCACCAGCACGGGCGGGTCGTCCCGGTCGGCGAGGTCGAGGGGGACCGCCCAGGCCGCGCAGTCCTGGTTCTCGCGGCGGAAGACCAGCAGTCCGCCGTGGGCGTCGTCGACGTGGAGCCCGCCCGGCGGGACGAGCGGGTCCTGGTGCCGGGTCAGGTCGTCCCGGCGGCCGAGGAGGGCGTAGCCCTCGCGCAGGGCGGCGGGGAGTGCGAAGCCCAGTTCGGCCTCCGCGGCGGCGAGTTCGTCCGCGGGGCAGCCGTCCTCCGGTCGCAGCGGCCGGTCCGTCCAGGCCTCCGCGAACCACCGCAGGAAGGCGAAGGCCCGGTCGCGGGTGGGCACTCCGCCGCGCAGGGCCGCGGACACGTCGACGGCGTCGGGCATGCCGCCGACGCTACCCCCTGCCACTGCCCGCCCGGTCGGCGGGACGGCAACGACGCCAAGGACGCCAAGACGGCAGGACTTCAAGGGCGGGGGGCGCGTGCGGCGTCCGCAGCGGGCAGTGGACGAGTGGGGTCCGGCAGCGCGGACGACGAAGGCAAGGGAGTGAACCCGTCCCTTGCCACTCTCAACGTATAGCGCACCGGGGGTCTTGCGGCAAGGCCCCCGTGGTGCCGCACAATCGCTCGTCTGAGCCGGTAGCTGATGATTTGGGAGATTCACGACGTGTGTTCAGGTATGCCCGTTCACGGGATGCGGGACGGTGCGGGTGCGGCCTCGGATCGGAGTGCGTGAGATGAACCCTTCGACCACCAGTGCGTTCGACCTGCCCGGGCACCTCGCCGCCAAGGCGGACCCGGCGCTGATCGCCGCCGACGAGCGGCACTTCGCGACCGTCGCGAGGACCCTGGACCGGGAGACCGCCGAACTGTCCGGCCGCCTCGACGAGATGCGCAGGGCGCCCGGCGGCCCGGGCCGGGCGGCGATGGACCGGGACGCGGAGATCCACCGGCTGACCGCCCGGCTGCGCGCGCTGCGCCGCTACGGGCTGGACCTGTGCCTCGGCCGGATCGTCGCCGCGGACGGTGCCGATCCGGTGTACGTCGGGCGGCTCGGCCTGACCGACGACACCGGCCGCCGGCTGCTGATCGACTGGCGCACCCCCGCGGCCGAGCCGTTCTTCGCCGCGACGCACGGCAACCCGATGGGCCTGGCGAGCCGCCGCCGGTACCGGTGGACGCGCGGCCGGATCGGCGACTACTGGGACGAGGTGTTCACGGCGGACGGCCTGGAGGGGCACGCCGCCCTGGACGACCAGTCGGCCTTCATCGCCGGCCTGGGCAGCAGCCGGTCGGCCCGGATGCGGGACGTGCTCGGCACCATCCAGGCCGACCAGGACGCGATCGTCCGGGCGGGCTCCCGCGGGGCGCTGGTGGTCGACGGCGGCCCGGGCACCGGCAAGACGGTCGTCGCACTGCACCGCTCCGCCTACCTGCTGCACTCCGACCCTCGGCTCGGCCACCGCCGCGGCGGCGTGTTGTTCGTCGGCCCGCACCAGCCGTACCTGGCGTACGTCGCCGACGTGCTGCCGAGCCTCGGCGAGGACGGCGTGCAGACCTGCACCCTGCGGGACCTTGTCGCCGAGGGCGCCGGCGCGGGCGTCGAGGGCGACCCGGAGGCGGCCCGGCTGAAGTCGTCGGCGGCGATGGTGAAGGCGATCGAGGCGGCGGTGCGGATCTACGAGGAGCCGCCGGCCGAGGGGATGACGGTGTCGACGCACTGGTCCGACCTCCGGCTGAGCGCCGCGGACTGGGCCGACGCCTTCGACGCGCCCGATCCGGGCACGCCGCACAACGAGGCCCGCGACCAGATCTGGGAGGAACTGGTCACGATCCTGCTGGACCGGCACGGGGACGAGCACGGGGAAGAGGAGGTGCCGCCGCGCGACCTGTTCCGCAGGTCGCTGCTGCAGGACCGGGAGCTGGTCACGGCCCTCCACCGGGCCTGGCCGACGATCGAGGCGGCCGACCTGGTCGGCGACCTGTGGTCGGTGCCCGCCTACCTGCGGCTGTGCGCCCCCTGGTTGAGCCGCGAGGAGGTCCGGCTGCTGCAGCGTGCGGACGCCCGGGCGTGGACGGTGTCCGACCTGCCGCTGCTGGACGCCGCACGGCAGCGGCTCGGCGACCCGGAGGCGGCCCGGCACC
>NZ_JBEYFP010000863.1:0-2387 GCF_040634455.1 Kitasatospora sp. NPDC007106 | reverse complement strand
GCGCCGTGCACCAGCTCCACGCCGCCGGCGCGCAGGCCCGCGGCGAGCGCGGCGGCGTAGCGGTGGGTGCGGCGGGCGATGTCCGCGAGGCCGTCGGGGCCGTGGTAAACGGCGTACATCGAGGCCATCACGGCGAGCAGCACCTGGGCGGTGCAGATGTTGCTGGTGGCCTTCTCGCGGCGGATGTGCTGCTCGCGGGTCTGCAGGGCCAGGCGGTAGGCGCGGTTGCCGTCGGAGTCGACGGAGACGCCGACCAGGCGGCCGGGCAGGTTGCGGGCGAACTCGGCGCGGACGGCGAGGTAGCCGGCGTGCGGGCCGCCGAAGCCCATCGGCACGCCGAAGCGCTGCGAGGTGCCGCAGGCGATGTCGGCGCCCATCGAGCCCGGGGACTTGAGCAGGGTGAGGGCGAGCAGGTCGGCGGCGACGGCGACGACCGCGCCGAGGCCGTGGGCCTGCTCGATGACCGGGGTGAGGTCGCGGACGGCGCCGGCGGCACCCGGGTACTGGAGCAGCACGCCGAAGACGCCGCGCTCGGCGATCTCGGCCGGGATGCCCTCGGACAGGTCGGCGACGACGACCTCGACGCCGGTCGGCTCGGCGCGGGTCTCGATGACGGCGACGGTCTGCGGCAGGGTGTCGGCGTCGATCAGGAAGACGCCGCCCTTGACCTTGGTGACGCGGCGGGCCAGCGCCATTGCCTCGGCGGCGGCGGTGCCCTCGTCGAGCAGCGAGGAGCCGGAGGTGGCGAGGCCGGTGAGGTCGGAGACCAGGGTCTGGAAGTTCAGCAGCGCCTCGAGGCGGCCCTGCGAGATCTCCGGCTGGTACGGGGTGTAGGCGGTGTACCAGGCCGGGTTCTCGAGGACGTTGCGCAGGATCACCGGCGGGGTGAAGGTGCCGTAGTAGCCGAGGCCGATCATGGAGGTGGCGACCCGGTTGCGGTCGGCCAGCTCGCGCAGCTCGGCGAGGACCTGGGCCTCGCTGCGGCCGGCGGGCAGGTCCAGCGCGGTCAGGCTGCGGATGGCCTCGGGAACGGCCGCGTCGGCCAGCTCGTCCAGGGACGCGAAGCCCACCTGGGCGAGCATCTTCTCCTGGGCGGCGGCGTCGGGGCCGATGTGGCGGGTCTCGAAGGGGCTGGCCTGCTCGAGCTCGGTGAGGTTCGGCTGGGCGTTCATGGGGGTCGAGGCCTCCTGGTCACGGACCGGCGGGGGTACGCACGCCGGTCGGCCGCCGTGGGGAGCCGGAGACGTACGAACCCGTCAGGCCTCCCCCTCTGTCATCGGTACCTGAGAGCTTCGCCGTCTTGACGCCCGAGGGCATCTCGTCGGCTTGCACCGTCGGTGAGGGTGGTGCCGACGGCTCCTGTGCCGGCGGTCCTGCCCTGCTTTCCAGAGTGACCTGGCCCACGCGGTACGGGTGCCTGAGAGATTCCGGGGAGGAGTTGCTCCTTCGGCGCCCCTTCCCCAGCTCAGCGGGGTCGGGGACTCTCCCGCGCGGGCTCGGCGGTCGCCGCCCAGGGTACCAGCGGGACCGCCGGGAATGGCGGGTGCTGTGACCGGCGTCCCACCGCCGGGGGCCGGTCCGAGGGCCCCGTCTGCGGGCCCGCGGGCCGTGCCCGTCCCCCGGACGGCCGATCACCGGCCCGGACGGCCGCCCCCGGCTCGCCGGTGACCGGTCCATGGCGTTCTGTGTAGATGGCGTCTGGCCAGCTCCTCCAGCCGTCCCGACGTCCACGGAGACACAGGAGCAGTAGGCACTGGAGGACAGCGTGCAGACCGATATCGATCCGCGAGACCTGATCGGGCACAAGGCGGTCGACCGGAACGGTGAGAAGATCGGCACGGTCGACGAGGTGTATCTCGACGACGCGACCGGCGAGCCCGAGTGGGCCGCCGTCCGCACCGGGATCTTCGGCCGGGACGCCTTCGTCCCGCTGACCACCAGCGAGTTCTCGGGCGAGGAGCTCAAGGTCCCGTACGACAAGTCGTTGGTGAAGGACTCCCCGGACTTCGGCGTGGGCCAGCACCTGTCACCCGCCCAGGAGTTGCAGCTCTACCGCTACTACGGGCTGGACACCTCCAACGGCCGGCCGGGCGCGGAGGCGGGCCCGGCGCCCGCCGAGCGCCCCGGTGACACCGAGTTCGGCGCGGTCGCGCACGCGGCGCCCGAGCAGTCCGCGGCGAACGGCCGCCCGGCGGTGAACGGCCACGGCCGGACGGACCACGCCGACGGGCAGCACGGCGGCACGCGCCACGACGGGCCCCGGCAGGAGGGCTCCGGACCGGCCGGCTCCCGGCAGGACAGCTCGGAGAACACCATGCAGCTCCCGGTGGTGCCGGCCGGCGGCACCGTCCGCCCTGCTGCCGCTCCGACCGCCGCGCACCGGCCCG
>NZ_JBEYFP010000862.1:0-2392 GCF_040634455.1 Kitasatospora sp. NPDC007106 | reverse complement strand
GCTCCGCCGGGCGGGCCGGCCGGGCGCTGCCGTCGCTTGAACTCGGCGATCAGCGGGCGCAGGGCGGGCGGGACCTGGGGTTCCGTCAGCTCGACCGTCCGGTCGCCGCCGGGCGCGTGCACGGTGAACCGGTAGCGCGGGAGGGCGGCCGGCGCAGTGGGGCCGGCCGCCTCCCGGGCCTGCCCGGCCGCCTCCAGGGCCTGGAGGGCGGCGTCGGCCTCGGGCCCGGCCAGTTCGTCGGTGTCCAGCGAGGAGGTGGTGCGCAGGCCGGTGAAGCCACCGCTGCGCTCCAGGGACACGCGCACCACGTCGTTCTCCTTCGCCCGGGCCGGCGGTCTACCAGAAGCCCTGCTGGCGGGCGGCCGCGCGGACCACCTGAGCAGCCTCGGGCGGCACCTGCTTGGTCTCGGCCAGGATCCGTGCCTGGGCGGCGGCCACCACGGCGGCGTCGTTGAATCCGGCGGTCGGCCAGAGGTTCTGCAGGGTCTGGTACATGATCAGCGTACCCGCGTCGAGCCCGATCTCCTTGCAGATCAGGTAGAACCACCGGTTGGTGATGCCCGACATCAGGTGCGGGTCGGCGGGTTCGGAGTAGCCGCTCATGTCGCGGGGCTGCGGGTCGCGCCCCATGACCGGGTTGTCGTAGGCGGAGCCGGGTTCGGCCATGTTGCGCAGGGCCTCGCCGGCGAGGCTGTCCGCCATGATCTCGTCGCCGATGAGCCAGTTGTGGCTGTCGGCGTCCCGGTTGTTGGCCCAGGCGTCGACGGCGGAGCCGATCATGTCGCTGAAGGACTCGTTGAGCGCGCCGCTCTGGTCGTCGGTGTAGTTGAGGCCGGCGGTGAACTGGGTGACGCCGTGGGTGAGCTCGTGCGCGGAGACGTCGAGGTCGCCGGTGAGGTCCTTGAAGATGACGTTGTCGCCGTTGCCGAAGACCATCACCTGGGCTTCGCCGTCCCAGAAGGCGTTGGCGAAGTCGTGGTCGAAGTTGACGTGCGCCGCGAGGTCCAGTCCGGCGTTGTCGATGGAGTTCCGGCCGAGCATCTTCTTGTAGAACTCGCGGACGGAGCCGAGGTTGTCGTAGGCCACGTCGGCGTTGAGGCCGGCCACCGCGGGGTCGCCCTCGCCACGGATCAGGGTGGTGCTGTAGGTGGCTTCGTGCTGGTCGTCGTAGATCTCCCGGCCCGCGGTTCCGGGCGCCGGAACGGTCACGCCGGCCACGGCGGTGATCTTCGGAGCCTCGGGGGGCACGGTGGCCGCGGGAACGTCCGGGGTGCCCAGCCGGCGGGCCTTGCGGAACTGGGCGGACACCACGGCGGTGCGCTGGGCGGGGGTGGGTTCCAGGCTCTCCCGGCCCTGGACGCGGGCGATGTGCTCGATGACGTGGGGTGGAACGAACGTGCAGAGGTGCTTCATGGCGGGTTCCTCGGTTCGGATGTCTCGTCCCCGCCGCACCATTCTTCCGTCGGCCGCCCGGGCCCCCAAGGGGCAGAACGGCCCCGTGGCCATGGGCAGATCTGTCCCGGCCCGACCCCGCCCGCCGCCCGCCGCCCGCCGCCCGCCGCCCGCCGCCCGCCGCCCGCCGCCCGCCGGCGACGGTAAACCGGTGGCCGTGCCGGGCGCCGACGGCTACTGTCCTGCGCGATGACCACTCACTCTGTCAACAGAACGGGGGTCCTGTCCGCGCAAGGTGAGTGCTGATGGGCACTCCCACCGCGGACGGGGACTCCCGTCTCTCCTTCTGGCTGCGCGTGCGCGAGTTCGCCGTGCCGCCCTCCGTGATCGCGACCGCCACCGCCCGCCGGCTCGCCGGCGACTGGGCCGGGGCGTGCGCCGCCGCCGGCGTGGACGTCGATGTCAGTCCGCGTGCCCTGGCACGGACGCACGGCCGCGAGTTCGCGGCGCCGGTCCGTTCCGACCTGCGCCGGCTCGCCCCCGACCTGTTGCGCTGGCACTGGCCGCGGATCGCCCCGACCGGCCTGCTGCGCCCGGGGCTGACCGTCACCCTGGCCCGGTACGGCGGTTCCGGACGCGACCGGGACGGCCCCGTGCACCTGGTCGCCCGGACCCCGCCGGCCTGGGCGGACGGCGGCCAGCGGATCGCCCTCGCGCTCTGGGACTCCTCCCGGCCCTCGGCCGGCGCGGGTCTCCATCCGCATCCCCGCCCGCACCGGCGCTTCCGGCTCGACCTGCACCGCCACCTCTGGGACGCGCTGCGGGCCGACGAGTTGCGGGTGCGGGCCGGCGCCGACCTGCTGCCGGGCGACGCCGGCGCCGGCCCGGTCCCGCCGCACACGACGGGGCCCGGCTACCGCTGCGCCGTCGACCGGTGGGCGGAGGTCCTCAACGACGGCCTGGGCATCGAGCAGGGCCTGATGACCACCGTGCACGCCTA
>NZ_JBEYFP010000861.1:0-2394 GCF_040634455.1 Kitasatospora sp. NPDC007106 | reverse complement strand
GCAGGATCGGCGCGTCGCGCAGGATCGCCCGGGCGAGGGCGACCCGCTGCCGCTGTCCGCCGGACAACTTGATGCCGCGCTCGCCCACCATGGTGTCGAAGCCCTGCGGCAGCGCGTCGGTGAACTCCGTGACGTGCGCGGCCTCCGCGGCGCGGCGGATCTCGGCGTCGGTGGCGCCCGGCCGGGCGAACGCGATGTTGTCCCGCAGCGACCGGTGGAACATCGCCGGGTCCTGCGGCACGTAGGCGATCAGGCTGCGCAGGTCGGCCTGGCGCAGCCGGGTGATGTCCTGGCCGCCGATCAGGATCCGTCCGGCGTCGACGTCCGTCATCCGCAGCAGCAGCCGGGTGAGGGTGGTCTTCCCGCCGCCGGACCGGCCGACCAGTCCGAACTTCGCCCCGGACGGCACCGTGAGGTCGAGGCCCCGGAAGATCGGGTCCGCGCAGGAGTGGGCGAAGTGCACCCGCTCGAAGCGGACGTCCGCGCCCCGGCGCAGCAGCGGTTCCGGCACGGCGGGATCGAGCACGGTCGGCGGTGTGAGCAGCAGCTCCGTGAACTGTGCGGCCTCCGTCAGCGAGCTCTCCAGCCGGCGGTAGATCTGGTTGAACTCGAACATGATCCGTGTCGCGTTGCTGTAGTAGGTGAAGGCGACCACCACCGCCTCCACGTTGTGCCGGCCCCCGCCGAGGGTCACCGCCAGCAGCAGGCCGAGGGCGTTGGTGAGCACCGACATCGGCGCGACCAGGGTGTCGATGCGCAGGTTGCCGTAGTCCCAGGACCGCAGCGAGAGCCGGCGCGACTCGGCGACGCGGGACCGGTGTTCGGCCGCCTCGCCCCGCTCGGCCGCGAACGCCCGGACGGTGTCCATGTTCATCAGGCTGTCGGCGACGTGGCCGGACACCCGGGCGATCGCCTCCTCGCGCTCGTTGACCAGCGCCTGGCGGCGGCGGATGAGCGGGGCCGCGCACAGCGCCGTCAGGGCGATCATCACCAGCAGCCCGATGACGAGGAGCGGTTCGTAGCGCCACAGCACCACCGAGCCGAAGACCAGCGGCACGAAGCTGGCCACGACCGAGAAGGTCAGCGTGTCGACGAACTCCTCGTAGCGGGAGGCGAAGCTCAGCACCCGCTTGGTCAGCGAGCCGGCGAAGTTGTCGTGGAAGAACGCCGCGTCCTTGGCGAACAGCTCGTCCATGCCGATCACGTAGAGGTGCTCGATGCCGAGGGCGTCGAGGCGGTTCAGGCAGTGCAGGCCGACGCGCCACACCGCCTCCCCGGCCAGCAGGGCGCCGGCGAAGCCCAGGACGTACGGCAGCAGCGAGCCGGACCCGGCACCCGCGGGGGAGGCGATCCGGCCGACGAGCTTCGCCACCGCCAGCGGCGCGAGGTAGGCGATCCCGATGTTGCCCAACGCCGGCAGCAGCATGGCCGGCACCGTGAGGTACGGGAGCCGGGCCAGCTCCCGTCCGTAGTAGCGGAGCGCGAGGAGCACTGAACGCCTGCCCGGTGCTCCTCGGAGTGTCTCGGACGATCCCATCCCGACCTCGTTGCGTCGTGCGGAAGCCCAGCGACTGCCCCTCCCGGCGAATGAAATGATGTATGACTAATCGTCAAAAACCTTGCACGGAAGGGCAGAAGCCCAAGTCTCCCGCGACGGCCCCGGTGCGGTCCAAGCAATTTCCGGCAGGGCGTCACCTCGCGACGGTCGCGGGCCGGTCAGGTCGGCGACGGGTCGGAGTGACCACCCGGGCCGGGTCGGAGTTGATCGGGGCATGGAAGAGGCGGGTGCCCGGCGGGTGGTCCCGCGACCGAGGGACGCCGACGCCCGCCGGGTGATGCGGGCCCAGCGCCGTGTGAACACCGCACCCGAACTCGCCCTCCGGCGGGCACTGCACGCACTCGGCTTCCGCCACCGGGTGGACCTTCCCCTCCCCACCCTGCGCCGCGGGAGGGCGGACATCACCTTCGTGCCCTGGCGTACCGCGGTGTTCGTGCAGGGCTGCTTCTGGCACGCGTGCCCCGAGCACCTGCACGCGCCGAAGCACAACGCCGAATGGTGGTGGCGGAAGCTCGACGACGACGTGCGTCGCGACCGGCACACCGATGAGAACCTCGTCCGGCCGGGTTGGCTCCCCCTGAGGATCTGGGAGCACGAGACCGTCGAGGCCGCCGTCGACAAGGTCGTGGAGCTGCTCGCCCACCAGGGGCATCCACGAGCACGGCGGCTGCACCGGAGCTCCGGGCGCAGCACCGGGGTGCCGCCGAACGCAACGGACCCCTTCGGCCCCGCCCGGCTCCGCTCCGGCGGACCGGCGTGATGCCGGTGGGACCGGGCGGTGGTCAGCGGGCGGTGGTCAGCGGGCGGTGGTCAGCGGGCCGGGCGGGGGAGGGCCG
>NZ_JBEYFP010000860.1:0-2395 GCF_040634455.1 Kitasatospora sp. NPDC007106 | reverse complement strand
GTATATCACCCTTATCTAAACATATTCAAAAACACTATTTCCCAAACCCACTTTCTACAGAACTCCCTACTTCCATTTGGTCTTCGTGGAGCCCGCCCACTTGCCGGCGGTCGCCCCGGCGTTGTCCCGGATGGTGCTGTAGCCCCACGCGGCGCTGATCCAGGTGGCGACCTCCCCGGTGTTCCACGCCTTGTACAGGGCCGGGGAGAAGCCCTGGAGGTCGGTGGCGACGAGCTTGTCGTCGATCATCCGCTGCCAGTAGTCGGCCACCTCCCGGCTCTCGGGCCGGT
The DNA here is from genome assembly GCF_040634455.1 of Kitasatospora sp. NPDC007106. Classification (NCBI taxonomy): domain Bacteria; kingdom Bacillati; phylum Actinomycetota; class Actinomycetes; order Kitasatosporales; family Streptomycetaceae; genus Kitasatospora; species Kitasatospora sp. NPDC007106. The sequence continues at coordinate 2,105 of NZ_JBEYFP010000860.1, read as the reverse complement.
CGACGGTGACCTTCCAGGTGTCGGCGTCGCGCTGGAACATCGTGGCCCTGTTCTGCCACAGCAGGCCGGTGAACCAGTTCGGGTCGGTCTGCGAGAAGTGGGTGATGAACCGGCCCTTGCCGGAGGCCTTGAGGGTGCGGGCCGCCGCCTCGTACTCCTGCCAGGTGGTGGGGGCGGCGAGGCCGAGCTGGTCGAAGATGTCCTTGCGGTAGAACAGCGCCATCGGGCCGGTGTCCTGCGGGACGGCCCACACGCCGTCCTCGCCCTTGCCGCCGAAGTCGACCTGGGACCAGGTCCAGTCGGCGAAGGAGCTCTCGGCCTGCCGCACCCCCGGGCAGGCGGAGATGTCGTGCAGGCCGTCCTTGAGGCGGAAGCTCGCCAGCGCGTCGTACTCGATCTGGCCGAGGTCGGGGGCCTTGCCCGCCTTCACGGCGTTGGACAGGTTCTGGTACGTGCCCGCGTTGCCGGCCGGCACCGTCTTCACCGTGACCTGGACGTCGGGGTTCCGGCTGTTCCACAGCGCCACCGCCTTGTCCATGCCGGGCACCCAGGACCAGTACTCGAGCGAGACCTTCCCGGACGCGGGCCGGCACTGCGCGGCATCGGCACCGTCGGAGCCGGCGCCGCCCCCGCCGCATCCCGTCAGCACGGTGAGGGCCAGGACCGCGCCGCAGGCGCCTGCGCGTCTGGACCGGGGGAATCGACGGTGGATCGCCATGGGGGTGCTCCTTGGGGCCGAGGGTCGGGAACCACAGGGCGGAAACCTACCGAGCACGATTCGGAGCAAGTCAAGGGTATCGACGAAGAAAGTTACACTCCCGCGGCCGGACGACCTCTGCCGCCAGCCACCATTCAAGGCTTCTACCTGCATAGATGCTGCCCCGTCCGCCGGATCGAGCGGCGCAAGAACATCGCGTAATCGATTACGCAAACTGCCTCCGACGGGCGCGGCACGGCCGTCGTGACACACCGGTGGGACCGCCCTGCGCCTGCGGTCAGACGGACTCGCGGGCGACGAACTCGGCCTTGACCCGCACCGTCCTGGGCACGGTCCGCCCGTCGATCCGCTCCCGCAGCAGTCGGGCAGCGGCCTCCCCCGCGGCCTGCGCGGGATAGCGGATCGTGGTCAGGCGCGGACGGACGAGGGAGGCGAACACGGCGTCGTCGTAGCCCACCAGCGCGACGTCGCCCGGGATGCGGACGTCGAGCTCCTCGGCCCGGTCCATGGCGCCCACCGCGATCACGTCGTTCGCGCAGAACACGGCGTCGGGGGGATGCCTGCGGCTCATCAGTTCGCCGAAGCCCTCGGCCCCCGCCGCACGGGTGTGCTCGCCGCGCACCACCAGGCCGTGCGGCAACTCCGTGCCGAACTGGCGGGCCAGTTCGCGCAGCAGCTCCAGGCGCGGATCGCCGCCGGTCGCGTCCCGCGGTCCCGCGATCATGGCGATCCGCCGGCGCCCGGCATCCGTCACCGCCTGCAGGGCCGCCCGCATCGCCGAACGCGCCTCGGGCGCCACGCGGTCCACCTGCCCGAGCCGGATGTCCGCGCTCACCACCACCGGCACCCCGGCCCGCTCCAGCAGTTCCAGGTCCTTCGCCGTCAACCGGAACGGCGTGATGACCACGCCCGCGAACTGCTGTTGCGCGGCCTCGCGGACGAAGGCCAGCTCCTCACTGCGGTCCGCCCGCGTGTTGCAGACGACGACGTGCAGCCCGAGGTCCCGCAGCCGCTCCTGCAGGGCGGCGGCGAACTGCGCGTAGAAGGGGTTGGCGAGATCGGGCACCACCAGGCCGACCAGGCTCGACCGGCCGGTCCGCAGGCTGCGGGCCGTGGTGTTCGGGGTGAACCCGAGCTCCCGGATCGCGGCCTCGACGGCCGCGCGGGTGTCCGGCCGCACCGGGCGCTTGCCGGACAGCACGTACGAGACGGTCGCCACCGAAACCCCGGCCGCCTCGGCAACATCAGCCATGGTGACCCGCTCCACCGAACCTCTTCCCACCTGTCGTCCGAGCCTGCTCGAGGGCAGGCTACCGGCCGCCGCCGCCGACCGGTCGGGCAGCACATCGGCGGCGACCGGCCGGCCACGCGGGCGCGGCCCCGCCCG
>NZ_JBEYFP010000859.1:0-2395 GCF_040634455.1 Kitasatospora sp. NPDC007106 | reverse complement strand
CGGGACTCCGGGGCCCGCACCGTCCTGACCGCCCCGCCCTTCGCCTATGAGGTCGCCGAGGCCGCCGCGGACGCCGGGGTCGGCAGCCTGGTCGTCGAGGCCACCGCCTTCGACACCCTGCTCGGCAGCATCCCGCCGCTGCACGGGGTCGCCGAGCGGGCCGCCGAGGACACCGCGGTGATCCTCTACACCTCGGGCACCACGGGTACGCCGAAGGGCGCCGAGCTCACCCACCGCAACCTGCTCAGCAACGCCGTGACCTGCGTCGAGACGCTCTTCGAACTCGGCCCGGAGGACGTCCTGTTCGGCGGCCTCCCGCTGTTCCACGCCTTCGGGCAGACCTGCGCGATGAACGCCGCCGTCGCGGCCGGCGCCGCCCTCACCCTGCTGCCGCGCTTCGACCCCCGGCAGGCCCTGGAGATCCTCCGGCGGGACGGCGCCACCGTCTTCCTCGGCGTGCCCACCATGTACACCGCGCTGCTCAACGCCGTTGCCCCGGACGGCCTGGACCTCCCGCAGGTGCGGCTGGCCGTGTCGGGCGGCGCCGCGCTGCCCGTCGAGGTGCTGCACACCTTCGAGCGCTCGTTCGGCACCGTCGTGCTGGAGGGGTACGGACTCTCCGAGACCGCCCCGGTGGCCTCGTTCAACCACCCCGGCCGGCCCCGCCGGGCCGGCTCGATCGGCCTCCCGGTCCGCGGCGTGGAGCTCAGGCTCGTGGCCGCCGACCGCAGCCCGGCCGGGCCCGGTGAGGTCGGCGAGATCGCGATCCGCGGCGAGAACGTGATGAAGGGGTACTGGAACCGGCCGGAGGCGACCGAGGAGGCCTTCCAGGACGGCTGGTTCCACAGCGGCGACCTGGCCCGGGTCGACGAGGACGGCTACTACTACATCGTCGACCGCAAGAAGGACCTGATCATCCGCGGCGGGTACAACGTCTACCCGAGGGAGGTCGAGGAGGTGCTGTACGAGCACCCGGCGGTGGCCGAGGCGGCGGTCGTCGGTGTCCCGCACGAGCACCACGGGGAGGAGATCGCCGCCGTGATCGTCCTCCGGGAGGGTGCGCACACCACCGCCGACCTGATCCGCGAGCACGTCAAGCAGCGGGTGGCCGCCTACAAGTACCCCCGGATCGTCACCTTCACCGAGCAGCTCCCCAAGGGCGCCACCGGCAAGATCCTCAAGCGCGAGATCGTGGTCGAGCAGCCCGCGGCGACCTGACCCGGCTCTGCTCCGAGCGGGCCGCAGCGGCAGGTCGACCGTACAACGGCGTTCCGGGCAGGTCGCGTTGAAGGATGCGCCGGTTCCGGTCGACCTGCCCGCGGTGGCCGAGGGGTACTCATCGGTCTTCCCGCACGCCGAACTTGCGGGCATCGCCCCCGCTCGGCCGGACCGCAGCCTGCGCTATTGGTCCAGACCTATTGACCACGCCTCGCCGCCCCTCCTACGATCCGGACCGGCACAGCCCCCACATGTCCCCACCTCACCCGCAGCCGGACGTCACACCCCCACGTACTGGTCATGCCCATGACTGACGCCCGGCGGGAAGGGAGCACAGCATGTTCCGTCGAAGGTCGCGGACCCCGCGTCCCCCGGGCGACGTCCGCCCCTGCCCGGAGCCCGGCTTCGAACGCGCCCCGCAGGTGCACCGCGCCCGCCACGCCGCGCACGGTTCGACCGTCCTGAGGCGCGCCGTCGCCGGCGTGAGCGCCGCCGCCGTCATCGGCGGAGGCATCGCGGTGGCCGGCTCCGTCACGGCCGGGGCCGCCACCACCAACCTGGTCGCCAACCCCGGATTCGAGAGCGGGCTCTCCGGCTGGACCTGCTCCGGCGGCTCCGGCACGGCCGTCGGCAGCCCGGTCCACGCCGGCACCTCCGCGCTCAAGGCCACGCCGACCGGCCAGGACACCGCCCAGTGCGCGCAGACCGTCAGCGTGCAGCCCAACTCCCAGTACACGCTGAGCGCCTACGTCCAGGGCAGCTACGTCTACCTCGGCGCCACCGGCACCGGCCTCACCACCGCCCCCTCCACCTGGACGCCGAACAACGCGTCGTACGGCCAGCTGAGCGTCAGCTTCACCACCGGGGCGACCACCACCTCGGTGACCGTCTACGTGCACGGCTGGTACGGGCAGCCCGCGTACTACGCGGACGACGTGTCGCTCACCGGCCCCGGCGGCAGCAGCCCCTCGCCGAGCTCCAGCACCAGCCCGTCGGCCAGCGCCTCGCCGAGCACCAGCACCTCTCCCTCCACCAGCACCAGCCCGTCCGGCAGTCCGACCACCAGCGCCTCGCCCAGCGGCAGTTCGACGGGCGACACCTGCCCCACGAAGCCGAAGCCGTCCGGCAAGGTCCTGCAGGGCTACTGGGAGAACTGGGACGGCGCCTCCAACGGCGT
>NZ_JBEYFP010000858.1:0-2396 GCF_040634455.1 Kitasatospora sp. NPDC007106 | reverse complement strand
CTGCGCCGGGTCGGCACCGCGAGCGCCGCGACCGCGGCCGCCAGGCAGAACACCGCCAGCAGGGTGAACCCGTGGGTGTAGCCGGCCTCGTAGGGGCGGCCGCTCGCCTGCAGGTGGCCGGTCACCAGTCCGGTCATCAGGGCCGCGCCCATCGAGCCGCCGATGGTGCGGATGTTCGCGTTCATGCCGGTCGCCGCGCCGGTCTGCTCGGGCGGCACGCTCTGCACGACCAGGTTGCTCATCGAGGCGAAGGCCAGGCCGATGCCGAGTCCGAAGACTCCCGCGGCGAGGGCGACGTCCGAGGGCGCCTGGTGCCGGACGGCGAGCAGCGCACAGGCGGCGGCGCCGAGCAGGGCCCCGGTGACGAGCTGCGCCTTGGCAGGGAAGCGTCCGGCCAGCCGGCCACTGAGGAGCCCGGAGACGAACATCGCGACCAGCATCGGCAGCATCAGCAGCCCGGCGCCGGTGACGCTGGAGCCGAATCCGTAGCCGGCGGAGGCCGGGGTCTGGACGAAGCCGGGGAGGAAGGCCCACACCGCGTACATGCCGCCGCCGAAGAGCAGCGCCGCGGCGTTGGTGGTCCGGACGGCGGGCAGCCGCATCACACGCATGTCGATCAGCGGGTTCCGGGAGCGGGTCTCGCCGACGGCCCAGAGCGCGAAGAGGACGGCGGCGGCGACGAGCAGGCCGATCACCGGGGTGGAGCCCCAGCCCCACTTCGCCGCCTGGCTGACGGGGAGCAGCAGGGCGACCAGCCAGCCGGAGAGCAGCACCGAGGACAGCCAGTTGACGCTGCCTTCGCTGCGGTGCGGCGACTCGGGGACGTAGCGGTGGGCGAGCAGGGCCGTGGCGGCGACGACGATGACGGGGAACCAGAACAGCCAGCGGTAGTCCAGGGCGCCGACGATCGGGCCGGCCAGGACCATGCCGAGGCCGCTGCCGACCGCGATCACGGCGGACAGGTTGCTGATGCCGGCGGGCACCCGGCCGGCCGGGAACTCGTCGCGGATGATGCCGAAGGAGAGCGGGAAGAGCGCACCGGCGATGCCCTGGAGCACGCGGGCGACGATCAGCACGGTGATGTTCGGGGCGAGGGCGGCGACCAGGCAGCCGATCAGCAGGGCGACGAGGGCCGCGACCAGCGTGCGCTTCTTGCCGACCATGTCGCCGACCCGGCCGAGGATCGGCGTGAAGACGGAGGCGGAGAGCAGGTAGGCGGTCATCACCCAGGTGACCGTGGACTGCGAGGTGTGCATCGCGGACTGGACGATCGGCAGCGCGGGCGTGATCAGCGACTGGAGCAGCGCGAACACACCGGCACCGGTGGCGAGGACGCCGAAGGTGAGGCGATGGGACTGGCGGTTCATCGAACCTTCTCGGGACTCGGGGACTCGGACGTCGTGGCGCGGGGTACTGCGGTGCGACGACCACGGGAACGGCTGTGGGTACGGCCGCGGGAACGGACGTGCAAGTACGGACGTGCAAGTGCGGATATGCGGTACGGACGTGCCGTACGGCGGCGTGCGGGCGGCCGACAGGACACGGGACGGGGACGGCCGGCCGTTGACGGCAGGCCGAAGCGGAGGCCCCGGTGCTAAAGTCGAGGCATGCCTCCACATTAGCGGAGGTACCCCTCCGGTTCAATCCGGGCGTCGAAACGAGGTCACCGTGCCGGACCAGATCGTGGTGAGCGAGTTCCTCGCCGCCCAGCGCCCGCGCCGGGCCGACGCCGCGCGGAACTTCGACGCGCTGCTCGTGGCCGCCCGCGAGGCCTTCGCCGAACACGGCGCCGACGCCTCCCTGGAGGACATCGCCCGCCGGGCCGGGGTCGGCATCGGCACCCTCTACCGCAACTTCCCCACCCGCCGGCACCTCTTCGAGGCGGTGTACGCCAACGAGGTCGACGACCTCGGACGGGTCGCCGCCGAGGTCTCCGGCGAACCGCCGTGGCAGGCCCTGGCCGCCTGGCTGCGCCGCTTCGTCGACTACGCCATGACCAAGCGCGCGATCCGCGAAGCACTCGAGGGCGAGGAGACCGACGTCTTCCTGGCCTGCCGCCAGTCCATGTACGACGCCGGCACGCCCCTGCTGCTGCGGGCCCAGGAGGCCGGCGAGGTGCGCACGGACATGAGCATCGACGACCTGCTGCGCCTGGTCTCCGGCATCACCTCGGTGGCGTTCCCCGACGCGGAGCAGCGCGACAGGGTGCTCGGCATCGCCCTGGACGGCGTCCGCACCAAGGCCTGAGCCGCACCGGTCCCCGAGCCGGTCCGCGGGCCGGTCCTTCACCTCCGGACCGGCGGGCGGCGCCCCGCGGGTGAAGAACACCAACGAGGACAAGGCGGAGACGCTGCTCGACGAGGTCCTCGCCTCCTAAGCGGCTTCGCAACGCCCAG
>NZ_JBEYFP010000857.1:0-2399 GCF_040634455.1 Kitasatospora sp. NPDC007106 | reverse complement strand
GTCCGGGCGGTCGGCGGCGCCGTCGGTGCCAATCCGCTGCTGGTGGTCCGCCCCTGCCACCGGGTCGTCGGTGCGAGCGGTGCCCTCACCGGCTTCGCGGCCGGCGTCGACCGCAAGCGCTGGCTGCTGGACCACGAACGCGGCGCCACGCTCTTCTGAGGCCCGTCCCGCCGCCGAGGAGCCGTCCCGGACCTGCCTGACCTGCCTGACCTGCCTGACCTGCCTGAGCTGCCGGGGCGGGCGGGGGCGGCGGGCCTCAGCTGCGGTCGTCCGGGGCGCCGGTGTCGCCGGCCAGTGTGCGGGCGAGGTGTTCGAGGCCGGGCAGGGCGTTCATCACCGCTTCGCGGTCGGTGGGCGAGAGGCTCTCCAGGGCGTCGGCGAGGCGGCGCTCGTGGGCCCGGCGCCAGTCCAGCAGCTGGGTGCGGCCGGCCTCGGTCAGCGCGATCCGGGCGGTGCGGCGGTCGCCGGGGTCGGCCTGGCGGTCGACGAAGCCCGCCTCCAGCAGCTTGCCGACCAGGCCGCTCACGGTGTTCGGGGCCAGCCGCTGCCGGGCCGCCAGTTCGCCGACCCGCATCGGGGCGGCGGCGAGCGTCTGCAGCAGTTCCACCTGCGCCATCGGCAGCGACTCCCACGGGTAGTCGGTGCGGATGCTGCTGCGCAGGGCCCGGCGCAGCCGGGTGATCACGTCGGTCAGCCGCTGGGCCCGCTCGATCGCCACGGCCTCCTCCAGGGGGGAGGCGGCGGCCGCGTCCCCGGGCGGGGGAGGCGCGGGCGCGGTGGGCGGTACGGGGTGGGACGGCTCCGACATGGCGGACAGCGTATCGGCTCGCCGGTGGCCTCCCGCCCCACCGCTCACGGGCGTACCACGGTGCGGACTCTTCTGTCCACAGACATGGTCTGTTTACGAGTATGTCTGTTGCAGAGGTAGTATGGGGCCGTGCCTGCACCCGCCCACCGAACCCGGCTGGTCGACAGCGTCCTGCTGCTGACCGAGCGGCCGCGGCCGCGCACCGTCGCCGCCTGGCCGCACGCCCACTGGCTCGCGGTCGGCACCGTCTGCCTCGGCGCGTTCCTCGGCCAGCTGACCGCGAGCGTCACCGCCCTGGTCTTCCCGGCCCTGGAGCAGCAATTCGACGCCGGGTTCGCCTCCGTCGAGTGGGTGGCGCTCGCCTACCTGCTGGTGCTCGTCGCCCTGCTGGCCCCCGTCGGCCGGCTCTCCGACACGGTCGGCCGCAAGACGATGTACCTCGGCGGGTTCGCGGTCTTCGCCCTGGCCTCCCTCGCCGCCGGCTTCGCCGGAGGGCTCTGGGTGCTGGTCGCCTGCCGGGCCGTCCAGGCCGTCGGCGGGGCGATGATGCAGGCGAACAGTGTCGCACTGGTCGCCCGCGGGGTCCCGGCCGGGGCCATGCGCACCGCGCTGGGCATCCAGGCCGCCGCACAGGCGCTCGGACTGGCGCTCGGGCCGACCGTCGGCGGGCTGCTGGTCGCGCACGCGTCCTGGCGGTGGGCCTTCTGGATCAACGTCCCGATCGCGGTGCTCGGCCTGCTGGCCGGCTGGTTCCTGCTGCCGCGCAGCCGCCGCGAGCCCGCCCCGGCCCGCCTTGCCGCCTCGGTCCGACTTGCCCCGGCCCGCCCCGCCGAGCCGGCCGGGCCCGGTGGCGGCACCCGCCGCGAGTCGCGCTTCGACCTGCTCGGCCTCGTCCTGTTGGCGGCCGCCTCCTCCTCGCTGCTGCTCGCCCTCTCGACCGCCGCCGGCCTGCCGCTGCCGGGCTGGGCCGTGGTGGTGCTGCTCGCCGCCGCGGGCGCCTTCACGGTCGCGCTCGCCCGCCAGGAGCAGCGGGCGGACACCCCGATCATCGCCCCCGGCCTGGTCAACACCCCCGGCGTCCGGGCCGGCCTGGTGGTCGCACTGATCGGCTACCTGCTGCTGTTCTGCCCCCTGGTGCTCGGGCCGGTGATGCTGGACTCGGCCGGGGTGTCCGCCGGTGCCGCCGGACTGGTGATCACCGCGCTGCCGGCCGCCTTCGCGATCGCCGCCACCGCCGGCGGCGCCCTGCTGCCCCGGCACTGGTCGGACGCCCGGCGCGGCCGCGCCGGCGCCCTGGTCACCACCGCGGGTCTGCTGGTCCTCGCGGTGCTGCCGGTGTCCCCGGTGCTCGCGCCCGTCCCGCTGGCCGTGGCCGGCTTCGGGCTCGGTCTGCTGCTGCCCGCCAACAACACCCTGGTGATGCGGTCGATCCCGGCGGAGAGCTCCGCGGTCGGCGGCGGCATGGTGAACATGGTGCGCAGCCTCGGCACCGCGCTCGGCACGGCCCTGCCGGTGCTCGGCGTCCACCTGGCCGGGGCGGGCGCCGGCGGCCGGGCCGTCCTGCTGCTGCTGGTCGCCGCCGCGCTGGCCG
>NZ_JBEYFP010000856.1:0-2402 GCF_040634455.1 Kitasatospora sp. NPDC007106 | reverse complement strand
GCGGAGACCTGGACGGGCGGCGCCGGCCAGGTCAGTTCGCCCTCGCGGACGACCGTCACCGAGCGCTGGACGACGTCCTCGAAGTCCAGCGCCAGCCGGCCGTCCTTGCCGGGCGTGAGCAGCTTCAGCAGGTTGACCAGGTTGGTGCCGAACAGCTGCGAGGCCTGGGCCGGCAGCCGCGAGGCGAGGTCGGTGTAGCCGATCAGGGTCACCCCGTTGTCGGTGACCACCACCCGGCCGGCCACCGTGCCCTCGACGTTGCCGCCCTGCGCGGCGGCCATGTCGACGACCACGCTGCCCGGGCGCATCGCCGCGACGTCCTCGGCGGTGATCAGCCGCGGCGCCGGACGGCCCGGGATGAGCGCCGTGGTGATGATGATGTCCACGTCCGCGGCCTGCTCGTGGTAGAGCGCCGCGGCCGCCCGGTCGTAGTCCTCCGAGGTGGCCTTGGCGTAGCCGTCGGTGCTGCGCTCCTGCTCCACGTCGACCGAGAGGAACTCGCCGCCGAGCGAGCGGACCTGGTCGGCGACCTCGGGCCGCGGGTCGGTGGCCCGGACGACCGCGCCGAGGCTGCTGGCCGCGCCGATCGCGGCGAGGCCGGCCACACCGGCGCCGGCGACCAGCACCTTCGCCGGCGGTACCTTGCCGGCCGCGGTGACCTGGCCGGTGAAGAACCGGCCGAAGACGTGCGCGGCCTCGATGACGGCCCGGTAGCCGGCGATGTTCGCCATCGAGCTGAGCACGTCCATCGACTGCGCGCGCGAGATGCGCGGCACCGCGTCCAGGGCCAGCGCGGTCACCGGACGCTGCGCCAGCAGGTCGACGAGTTCCTTGTTCTGGTTGGGGCCGAGCAGGCCGACCAGGGTCGCGCCGTCGCTCAGCCGGGCGACCTCCTCGGCGGAGGGCGCGTTGACCTTCAGCACGACGTCCGCGTGCCAGGCCTCGCCGACCTGCGCACCCGCGTCGCGGTAGGCGTCGTCGGTGAACCCGGAGGCCGAACCGGCCCCGGACTCGACGACGACCTCGTAGCCCAGGGCCAGCAGCTGACGCACCGTGGCCGGTGTTGCCGCGACCCGGGTTTCCCCGGAGGCCGACTCCGCCACGACGCCCAGGCGCTGCGGTGGAGGGTTGGCCGGTTCGTGAGCAGACATGACACCTGTCTCCCTTGTCGGAGGCGCGGCCGGCGGCGGGTCTTCCGCGGTCGGCCGTTGCCAGGATTCTGCGATCTGGGGGAGCCCGCACCCCTGGTCGCAGGAACGTACACCCCTGCAACAGGCCGTGACGACGGCCCCTCCGGTGACCTTCCTCACGTGGACATCAGGCCCCGGAACAGCAAACACCGGCCCCGGCGGAGCGCCGGGACCGGTGTTCTGAGGTCGGGTCGGACACCGACCGTCGGTGCCGGCTACGCGAGATCGAACCGGTCCAGGTTCATCACCTTCACCCAGGCGGCGACGAAGTCGTCGACGAACTTCTGCTTCGCGTCGTCGCTCGCGTAGACCTCGGCGAGCGCCCGCAGTTCGGAGTTGGAACCGAAGACGAGGTCGGCGCGGGTGCCCGTCCAGCGGACGGCGCCGGTCGCGGCGTCCCGGCCCTCGAAGGTGTGCGCGTCCTCGGAGGTGGCCTGCCAGGTCGTGCCGAGGTCGAGCAGGTTGACGAAGAAGTCGTTGGTGAGCGAGCCCGGCGTCTCCGTCAGGACGCCGTGCGGCGAGTCCTGGTGGTTGGCGCCCAGCACCCGCAGACCGCCGACCAGCGCCGTCGTCTCGGGGGCGGTCAGGGTGAGCAGGTTCGCCCGGTCGAGCAGCAGGAACTCGGCCGGCAGCCGGTTGCCCTTCCCGTGGTAGTTGCGGAAGCCGTCGGCGGTCGGTTCGAGCGCGGCGAACGACTCGGTGTCGGTCTGCTCCTGCGAGGCGTCGGTGCGCCCCGGCGCGAACGGCACCTCGACGGCGAAGCCGGCCTTCTTCGCGGCCTGCTCGACGCCGACGCCGCCGGCGAGGACGATCAGGTCGGCGAGGGAGATCTGCGTGCCGCCCGGGCGGGCCTCGTTGAAGGACGTCCGGATGCCCTCCAGGGTGCGCAGCACCGGCGCCAGCCGGTCGGGGTCGTTCGCCTCCCAGCTGCGCTGCGGCTCCAGGCGGATCCGGGCGCCGTTGGCGCCGCCGCGCTTGTCGCTGCCGCGGAAGGAGGAGGCGGCCGCCCAGGCGGTGGAGACCAGCTGGCCGACCGTCAGGCCGGAGCCGGCGATGTCGCCCTTGAGCGCGGCGATCTCCGCGGCGCCGACCAGCGGGTGGGACACGGCGGGCACCGGGTCCTGCCAGAGCAGCACCTCGGAGGGCACCTCGGGGCCGAGGTAGCGCACCACCGGGCCCATGTCGCGGTGGGTGAGCTTGTACCAGGCGCGG
>NZ_JBEYFP010000855.1:0-2412 GCF_040634455.1 Kitasatospora sp. NPDC007106 | reverse complement strand
CTCGAGCTCTACATCGGTAACCCGGCCGGCATCTTCAGCTTCCTCTCCGCCAAGCTGCCCGCCGAGAAGATCGAGGAACTGCTCGCCGTCGCCAACTACGCCGCCGCGCCGTTCGGCAGCAAGGAGTTCGTCCTCGCAGACCGGCAACGCCGAGGAGATCGCCACCGGCGCCGCCGCCCGGCTCGCCGAGGCCGGCCGGAGCGCGACCGTCCTGCCCATGACGGACTGCGCCCCCGGCGCCCTGACCGCCGACACCGACCTGCTCGTGGTCACCAGCACCTTCGGCGACGGCGACGCCCCCGACAACGGCGCCGACTTCTGGCGGCAACTGGCCGACGGCGACGCGGCCCGCCTCCCCGACCTGCGGTACGCGGTGCTCGCCCTCGGCGACTCCAGCTACCACGACTTCTGCGGCCACGGCCGCCGCCTCGACGAGCGCCTCGCCGAACTCGGCGGCGTCCGCCTGCTGCCCCGCGTCGACTGCGAACCGGACTACGAGGAGGCCGCCGCCGGCTGGCTGGAGCAGGTGCTGACCGCGCTCACCGCGGAGCCCGCCCCGGCGCCGGCCGCTCCGCGCAGACCCACCAAGGCCGAACCGTTCACCGCCACCCTCACCGGCAACCGGCTGCTCAGCCTGCCCGGCGCCGCCAAGGAGGTCCGCCAGTTCACCTTCGACCTCGGTGCGAGCGGCGCCCTGGAGTACGAGGCCGGCGACGCGCTCGGCGTCTGGCCGGTCAACTGCCCCGAGCTGGTGGTGGAGTGGCTGGAGGCGACCGGCCAGCACCCCGACACCGAGGTCGAACTCGCCGGCGTCGGCCGGACGACGCTCTCCGAGGCGCTGCACCGGCACCTCGACCTGACCCGGATCACCACCGACCTGCTCCGCTTCGCCGCCGAGCGGACGGCCGACGGCCGGCTGCTCCGCAAACTGCTCCGCCCCGACAACAAGGACGAACTGGCGAAGTGGAGTTGGGGCCGGCAGGCGATCGACCTGGTGGCCGAGCACCCGGTGAAGGCCACCTCCCAGGAGTGGGTGGACGTGCTGAAGAAGCTGCAGCCGCGGCTCTACTCGATCTCCTCCAGCCCGCTGGTCGACCCGGCGAAGGTCCAACTCACGGTCTCCGTCGTGCGGTTCGACAATCCCGCCGGACGCCGCCGCAAGGGGGTGGCCTCCAGCTTCCTGGCGGACGCGGCCCCCGACACCCCGGTGCGGATCTTCGTGCAGCGCTCGCCGCACTTCCGCCCGCCCGCCGACCCGGCGGTGCCCGCCGTGATGATCGGCCCCGGCACCGGCGTCGCGCCCTTCAAGGGCTTCCTGGACGAGCGGCGGGCCCGTGGCGACCACGCCGGCAACTGGCTGTTCTTCGGCGAGCAGCGGCGCGCCACCGACTTCTACTACGAGGACGAGCTGGCCGCCCTCGGCGAGGCGGGCGTGCTCTCCCGGCTGGACCTGGCCTTCTCCCGCGACCAGCGGAACAAGGTCTACGTGCAGGACCGGATGCGCGAGCACGGCTCGCGGCTGTGGACGTGGCTGGAGGCGGGCGCCCACCTGTACGTCTGCGGCGACGCCGGCCGGATGGCCAAGGACGTCGACCGCGCCCTCCACGAGATCGTCGCCGCCCAGGGCGGGCTGAGCGAGGAGGGCGCGGCCGCGTACGTCAAGCAGCTGGCCGCGGACAAGCGCTACGTCCGCGACGTGTACTGACGGATGTTCGGTAGGCGCTCGATCAGCAGTTCTTGAAGGCGTCGCAGAGCGGCGCCCCCAGCAGGCGCAGGACGGCGGTGTCGTCCTTGACCGTCCAGGCGGCCTTGGGCTTCTTGGTGCCGTAGGGGCCGTAGACGGTCAGCTCGGCGACCGTGGTCGAGGTGGTCGTCAGGTACTCGTGGACGGTGATGCCGCCGCTGCCCTGCTTGAGGGTGATGGTGGCGGCCAGGTACGCCGGGTCCTCGGCGGTGACCTTCACGCTGGGGGTGGCGCCGTCCGGGGCGCAGGCCTTGACCTCCGCGGTCAGGGCGCGCAGCAGCGCACCGGCGGACTGCACGGCCCCGCTGGAGGTGCCCTTGAAGTGGACGACCGTCTGCTGGACCTGCCACTCGTCGGTGCCGCCGCTCAGCAGCGACTGCGCGCCGTCGGCGCCGGTGCCGAGGCCGGCGAGGTCCGAGGAGCGGGCCGAGTCGCAGAGCGTCTCGAAGGCGAACGGCTCGCCGTTCTTGACCGCCTTGGCCTTCCCGGCCTGCGCGGGCCAGTGGTAGGCGGAGTTCAGCGGCAGGTCGTTGCCCTTCATCCAGGCGGAGGCGGGAACGCCGTTGACGGCCGGGCCGGTGGCAGCGCCGGCCTTGGCGCTGGGGGAGGCGGCCGCGGAGGCGGCGTCCCCGGCGGGCGAGGGGTCGGCCGCGGACGGCGCGGCCTGG
>NZ_JBEYFP010000854.1:0-2415 GCF_040634455.1 Kitasatospora sp. NPDC007106 | reverse complement strand
TCATCCCCCCCACTCCTCCCCTACACCACCCACTTCCCCACAGCCCCCACAGCCCCCACAGCCCCCACAGCCCCCACAGCCCCCACAGCCCCCACAGCCCCCACAGCCCCCACAGCCCCCACAGCCCACCCGCACCCGGCCCCGGACGAGTCCGCCCGTCCGGTGTCCGACGGAGACCACCACCGGAGTGAGGCCCCGTGAGCGCGCTGCCGTTCCACGTCCTGCCGTTCCACGCCCTGTCGTACGAGGTCAGGCGGCTGCGCGGACTGCGCTCGACCTGGCTGATCGCGGCCGCCGTGCTGTCCGTGGGCGCGGCGGTGGCCGCAGTGGCGGCCCGGCAGCAGGCTCCGGGCCCGCTGTCGGCGGCGGCCGGGCTGCAGGCGGTCGCCGCCGTCGTCCCGCTGGTGCCGCTGCCGGTCGCCGCTCTCGGCGTCTGCCTGCTCGGCGCGCTCTCCTACGCCCACGAGGTCGGACACCCGGGCTTGCCGGCCTCCCGGGTCGCACTGTCGCGCCGGGTGGCGCTGATCCTCGCCAAGCTGACGGCGATCGGGGGGGCCGGCCTCCTGCTCACCGCCGTCACCGTCCTGGTGAACACCGCGGTGCTGTGGCTCGCCCTGCCCGCCGGCGTGGACGCCGGCGCACTCCTCCCGGGTGCGACCCCCGCTCCGGCCGCACACCAGGAGACCGTCGTCGCCCCGGCGTGGACGGCTTCCCCGGCGTGGGGGACCGCCCGGGGCTGGGAGACCGCCCTGGCGGCGGTCGGCCGGCCGTTCGGGGTGTTCGCCGCGGTGGTGGTGCTGGCGGGGTGGGCCGGCCTGGTCGCGACCTCCCTGGTGCGGCAGGCCGCCGCGGGGTTGGTGCTGGTGGCAGCGGTCGCCGTACCGGGGGAGCTGTTCGCCGGCCTGCTGCTGCGCCGGTCCGGGGGCGGGGTGGACGGGTTCGGCGGCCCGGCCGTCGTCCAAGGGCTGCAGATCCTTCCCGGCCTGCGGCTGCTACGGCCCCTGCCGACGCTGAAGACCTTGCTGCCGTTGCACGACGGGCTGGAGAGGTTGCGCGTCCGCGACGGCCGCGCGGTGGCCGAGGTCCTGCACCTGCCGCTCCCGTTGCTGCTCGCGCTGCTGCTGGTGCCGCCCGCCCTGGGGCTGGCGGCGGCGGTCGCGCTCCAGCTCCGGCGCCGTGAGCTGTGAGAACGGACGCCGTGAGCCGCGGGAAGGGGCTCGGCGACGGCCGCCCGTCCGCCGCCGGGCCATGACCGGAACTGGCGTCCGAGTGATCGAAAGAGGACGGTCTGCCTGATAAGAAGTCAATGATCCAGCCGCAGGCGATCACCCTTTCGTGTGCTTTTCACGAGAATCCTCAAGCCGGGTGGGGCGATCGCCGACAAAGGACGTGTGAGTACCCTTGCGCACCCCGCCATGACCACCGCCCGTACGGCCGACAGCATCGCCGCCGCCGAGATCGACCGCTTCCCCTACGCCGAACGGCCCGTCCCGCCCGCACCCCGCTGGGAGGGCGCCGAGTCCGAGCTCGGCCGGGTCGGCCGCAAGACCACCAGCAGCCGCGGTCGCGGCCTGCACGGCCAGCTGGTCCAGCAGCTCGGCCAGATGATCGTCTCCGGCGACCTCGGCGCCGACCGCCCTCTCGTCCCGGAGGAGATCGGCCAGCGGTTCGAGGTCTCGCGCACCGTCGTCCGCGAATCGCTGCGCGTGCTGGAGGCCAAGGGCCTGGTCAGCGCCCGGCCGAACGTCGGCACCCGGGTCCGCCCGGTCGCCGACTGGAACCTCCTCGACCCGGACATCATCGAGTGGCGCGCCTTCGGCCCGCAGCGCGACGAGCAGCGCCGCGAGCTGTTCGAGCTGCGCTGGGCGATCGAGCCGCTGGCCGCCCGCCTCGCCGCCGGCCACGGCCGGGAGGACGTCCAGCACCGGCTGGTCGAGCTGACCGAGATCATGGGCCACGCCGCCACCCAGGGCGACGGCCTCGGCTACGGCCGGGCCGACGCCGAGCTCCACAACCTGGTGCTGCAGATGGCCGGGAACCGCATGCTGGAGCACCTCTCCGGCATCGTCTCCTGCGCCCTGCAGGTGTCGGGCGGCCCCGGCTCCACCTGCGAGCGCCCCTCGGACGCAGCGATCAGCCTGCACGTCCGCCTGGTCGACGCCCTCGGCACGGGCGACGGCACCGCCGCGGAGACGGCCGTTCGGGCGCTGCTCACCGTCCATCCCGACATCGAGCACGCCGTCCCGGCCCCGCGCGAGCACTGAGCGGAGCGTCCGGACCAGGATCCGAGGCCGCACCCCGCGCACCCGAAGCCCGCGCCACCCGAAGCCCGCACGGCCGCACCAACCCGCACCACCCGGTGCCCGCACGGCCGCACCGACCTGCACCGCCCGGTGCCCGCACGGCCGCACCGAC
>NZ_JBEYFP010000853.1:0-2416 GCF_040634455.1 Kitasatospora sp. NPDC007106 | reverse complement strand
CACGGCGTCCACCCAGCCCATCATCGGGCGCAGCACCTCCCGGTCCTGCAGCACCTTCTTGCCGCCCGAGTAGAGGTAGAACAGCGCGAGGAGCGCAGCGACGAACCAGTACGCGACATGCATGAGAAGCCCCCTGGGAGCAGTGACCTGCGGTGAGGCGCCCATCATGGGTCACGGCCGGAGGGCCTACAAAAGGCACACGGATGTGCGTGAGACACGGGGAGCAGCCATGACGCAGTACGAACACACCTGCATGATCCGCGGCGACGGCGGCAGCACCGTCCGCGCCGTCCTCGACCGGATCTGCGACAAGTGGACGCTGCTCGTCGTCGCCACCCTCGACGAGGGCCGGCTGCGCTTCGGCGAACTGCACCGGCACATCCCCGGCATCTCGCAGCGGATGCTCACCCTCACCCTGCGCAACCTCCAACGCGACGGCCTCGTCTCGCGCACCGCCCACGCCGAGGTCCCGCCGCGCGTCGAGTACGCGCTCACCGACCTGGGCCGGAGCCTCATCCCGCCCGCACTGGCGCTCGCCGGCTGGGCCGTCGAGCACAACGCCCGGATTCAGGCCAGCAGGGCCGCCTACGACGGGGGATGATCGGACGGACACCCGTTCGGAGAGGACCACCGGCATGGAGTTCCGTCACCTGGGCCGCAGCGGCCTGGTCATCAGCGAGATCGCCTACGGCAACTGGCTCACCCACGGCTCCCAGGTCGAGGAGGACACCGCCGCGGCCTGCATCCGCGCCGCCCTCGACACCGGCATCACCACCTTCGACACCGCCGACGTCTACGCCGCCACCCGCGCCGAAGCGGTGCTCGGCCGGGTGCTGAAGGGCGAACGCCGCGAAGGGCTGGAGATCCTCACCAAGCTGTTCTGGCCCACCGGCCCCGGCCGCAACGACCGCGGCCTCGGCCGCAAACACGTCATGGAGGCCATCGACGGCTCGCTGCGCCGCCTGCAGACCGACTACGTCGACGTCTACCAGGCGCACCGCTACGACCCCTCGACCCCGCTCGAGGAGACCATGGAGGCCTTCGCCGACGTCGTCCGTGCCGGCAAGGCCCTCTACATCGGCGTCTCCGAGTGGACGGCCGACCAGATCCGCGCCGGCCACGCCCTCGCCCGCGAACTGCGGGTGCCGTTCGTCTCCAGCCAGCCGCAGTACAGCGCGCTCTGGCGGGTCATCGAGGCCGAGGTCGTCCCCACCTGCGAGGAACTCGGCATCGGCCAGGTCGTCTGGTCCCCGATCGCCCAGGGCGTGCTCACCGGCAAGTACCTGCCCGGCGCCGCCCCGCCGGCCGGCTCCCGGGCCACCGACGAGAAGGGCGGCGCCGAGTACGTCGCCCGGTGGATGCGCGCCGACGTCCTCGAACGCGTCCAACTGCTCCGCCCGCTGGCCGAGCAGGCCGGCCTGAGCATGGCCGGGCTGGCCGTGGCCTGGGTGCTGCAGAACCCGAACGTCTCCGCCGCGATCATCGGTGCCTCCCGACCCGAGCAGGTCGTCGAGAACGCCGGGGCGGCCGGCGTCCGGCTGGACGCCGACCTGCTCAAGGCGATGGACGACATCCTCGCCCCGGTCGCCGAGACCGACCCGGCCCGGACGGCCCAGAACGCCCCCAAGGAACGCCCGTAGCCACCGGGGCTCCCCGCGCCACCGGATCTACCGGAGCGGCACGCGGTTGGTGGCGCTCAGCACGTCCCCGCGGACGGGCGAGCCCGCGGCGCGCCGCGCATCGCCGACCGCCGGGTCCGAGACCGAGACCGTCAGCGTGTACCGCGGCTGGCCGGTGATCGTGTTCGACCCGTCCACCGGCGGGGCGAGCCCGCGGGAGACCGCAAGGGCGTCGACGCCGGGGCAGAGCACCGCGAGCGGCAGCACCAAATCCGCGTCGCCGCCGGAGCGGAGGTCCACCGCCTGCGCCCCGGCGTCCTGCGGCGCGGCCTCCCCGTCCGTGAGCGGCAGGCCGTAGGCACCGCCCACCAGGCCGTCCGGGCCCTCGATCTCGACCGCGGCGGTCAACGGACCCGACCCCGGCAGCGGGCGCGCCGACCCCTGCCCGCCGGTCCGCCCGCCGACCTGCGCGAACGCCAGGCCGACGGTGAAGTGCCCGGGGTCGCCGCTCCCCAGCCGCTCGAAGCCGTAGGAGGTGAGGACGAGCTGCGGACCCGGCCGCTCGTCCGCCGTGCCCGTGCCCGCGGCCGGGTCGGACCGCGGCGGCACGGCGTAGTGGTGGAAGCCCTTCGAGCCGCATGCGCTGCCCGTGGTGGTCCCGCCGCCCGGCAGCGCGGTGTCCTGCGCCTTGGTGATCACCGGGACCTCGGGGGCCGGACCGGCGCCCGCCAGCAGACCGCCCGGCCGGAGCGTCACCGCCACGACCGCTCCGGCCGCCGCCAGCACGGCCAGCGCCA
>NZ_JBEYFP010000852.1:0-2422 GCF_040634455.1 Kitasatospora sp. NPDC007106 | reverse complement strand
GCTCGACGCCCGCTCGCCGCCCGCCTCGGCGCCGCGCCCGTCCTCGGCCTCGGCGCCCTCTGGCAGGTCGCCGCCTGTGCGACCGTCCTCGCCGTCCCCGCCGTCCGCACCCTGCGCGCACCGACCGCCGCCGAACCCCGACCGACCGTCAGCCGGACCGTCCCGTCGACCGACTGACCGGACGTCGGGCCTGGACGTCGGACCCGGATGCCGGGGCCCGGACATGCGCGGTGGTGCGCGGTGGTGCGCGAAAAATCGCGTGCCCTCCGGCCGCCGCCGTCCCTAGACTCGCCGCGAGCCGCACGCCACAGGTCAGGTGCGCGCCACGACGAGTCGAGGGGAGCAGAGCCGTGCGCAACCGCACCGCCGCCGTCGTCCCCTCCTCGCGCTACGAGGTGATCCTGGTGTCTTCGTCGACCCGGTGCAGGCTGCGCGGCCCGCACCGGAGGTCCGTGACGAACACCTGAGCCCAGCCTGCCTGCACCGACACCTCCGCCGGAGTCCCCGGCGAGGGCCGGCAGCACCGCGGCCGCACGCCGCGCCGACAGGCACCCGCCCGCCGCCCGCCCGACCGGGGCCCGGGGGACCGCTCCGTTCCGTCCGGAAATCGCGCCGCCCCATCTCCCGAACCACCGAAAGGCACCGGGCCGTGCGCACCGACCTGAACCGACCCACCGTCACCACCACTGCCGCCGCCCGCCCCGCCGGGCTGCCGGCACGCGTCCGCAACCTGGGCATCCTCGCCCACGTCGACGCCGGCAAGACCACCGTCACCGAGCGGGTCCTCTACCTCACCGGCGCCGTCCACCGGCGCGGCGAGGTCCACGAGGGCACCACCGTCACCGACTTCGACCCGCAGGAACGCGACCGCGGCATCACCATCTTCGCCGCCGCCGTCAGCTGCTCCTGGGACGGCCACCGGATCAACCTGATCGACACCCCCGGCCACGTCGACTTCTTCGACGAGGTCGAACGCTCGTTGCGCGTCCTGGACGGCGCCGTCGCCGTCTTCGACGCCGTCGCCGGCGTCGAACCGCAGAGCGAGGCCGTGTGGCGGCAGGCCGACCGGCACGGCGTGCCCCGGATCGCCTTCGTCAACAAGCTGGACCGCGCTGGCGCCGACCTCGACACCGCGGTCGCCTCCGTCCGGGACCGGCTCCACCCGGCCCCGCTGGCGGTGCAGCTGCCGATCGGCCGCGAGGACGGCTTCACCGGCGTCGTCGACCTGCTCCGGATGCGTGCCCAGGTGTGGACCGACGGCCTCGACGGCTGCGAGGAGGGCCCCGTGCCCGAGACGCTCCGCGACGAGGCCGAACGGAGGCGGCGCGCCCTGGAGGAGGCCGTCGCCGAACTCCACCCGGCCGCCCTGGAGGAGTTCTGCACCCGTGGCACGCTCTCCGCCGAGAGCCTCGCCGCGGCCCTGCGCGACCTCACCCGCACCGGCGAGGCCGTCGTGGTGCTGTGCGGCTCCGCCTACCGCAACCGCGGCATCGAACCGCTGCTCCAGGCCGTCGTCGACTACCTGCCGTCCCCGCTGGACGTGCCGGCCGTCCGCGGCACCCTGGACGGCACCGAACAGCACCGGCCCGCCGACCCGGCGGCGCCGTTCGCCGCCCTCGCCTTCAAGGTCAACGCCACGGCCACCGGCCGCCTCACCTACCTCCGCGTCTACTCCGGAACCGTCACGAAGGGGGACACCGTGCTCGACACCGCCACCGGCCGCACCGAGCGGATCGCCCGCATCGTGCGGGTCCAGGCCGACCGGCACGCCGAGACCGACCGCGCCACGGCCGGCGACATCGTCGCCGTCGTCGGCCCGAAGACGACCCGGGCGGGCGCCACCCTCTGCGCCCCCGCGGCACCGCTCGTCCTCGAACCCCCGACCACCGCCGACCCGGTCGTCTCGGTCGCCGTCGAGGCCCGCCGCACCGCCGACACCGAACGGCTGGCGACGGCCCTCGCCCGGCTCGTCGAGGAGGACCCGTCCCTCACCGTCCGCACCGACCCCGAGACCGGACAGGTCCTGCTGTCCGGCATGGGGGAACTCCACCTGGAGGTCGCCGTGGAGAAGATCCGCCGCGCCAACGGCCCGGAGGTCGCCGTCGGCCGCCCCCAGGTCTCCTACCGGGAGACCGTCACCGGGGGCGTCACCGGGCTGGTCTACCGGCACGTCAAGCAGGACGGCGGCGCCGGCCAGTTCGCCCACCTCGTCCTCGACCTGGAACCGCTGGAGCCGGACCCGCAGTCCGGCCCGGACGGTGACACCGGGGCCGTCCGCTTCGAGTTCCGGTCCACCGTCACCGGCGGACGCGTCCCGCGCGAGTACGTCCAGGCGGTCGAGGCGGGCTGCCGCGACGCCCTCGCCGAGGGCCCGCTCGGCGGCCACCAGGTCACCGGCGTACGGGTCACGCTCACCGACGGC
>NZ_JBEYFP010000851.1:0-2424 GCF_040634455.1 Kitasatospora sp. NPDC007106 | reverse complement strand
CGGGACATACACACCCGGCCACCCCCGCCCCGGTTGCATCCAGGGAAGTGCTGCAGCGGGGCGGGGCGGCGCGCCTTGCAGGGTGGGTTGCTCTGGAAGTGCGACGGTCATCGGATGGCCTTCGAGAACGCGCGCCACCTGCTGCCTGCTCGGCGTCTCTACCCGCGGGTGGAGAAAATCGCCAAGGCCCTGAGTATGACCCGGCTGCCGAAATCCCAGGTCGGCGACATGAACCGCACTTCGGCGAACGCATGGCCGAGTTCCGGATGCAGCCGTTGGGCGCCGGCCCGTACACATTCGTACGGCCGGACGCGTCCACCCGGAAGGTCCGCGAGGGCGGCCGAGTGGTGGACGTGCACTGCCTGGTCGCGGTCGGCGTCAACGCCGGGGTCGGACGCGAGGTGCTCTGCGCCGACGTGTTCTCCGCTGAGGGCTGCACCGACCGGCTCGCCTTCCTGCGCGGCCCGACGGGCAGGGAACTTCAAGGGCGCCCGGCAGTGCCCCGAA
Source organism: Kitasatospora sp. NPDC007106 (assembly GCF_040634455.1). Taxonomy (NCBI): domain Bacteria; kingdom Bacillati; phylum Actinomycetota; class Actinomycetes; order Kitasatosporales; family Streptomycetaceae; genus Kitasatospora; species Kitasatospora sp. NPDC007106. The sequence goes on along the minus strand of NZ_JBEYFP010000851.1, from coordinate 1,917 downwards.
TACAGCTCGGCGGGGTGGTCGTCGCCCCCGCCGCAGCCTGTCGGCGTGCAATCAACCGTTCGGCGGCTTATCACATAGTGTCTCATTGAGAACACTTTCCGTATGACAGCCAAGAGAATGGTCCCTCTCCCCGGGAGCAAGCGGGCGGCCGCCCCGGACGCCCGCCGCACGGGGGATGTGGACGAATCCCAGCCCATCGACATCACCCTCGTCCTGCGTCGCCGCGCCGAGATCCCCGAGGACCTGATCAACGGTCCGGCCACCATCAGCCGCCAGGAGCTGGCCGAGCGCTACGGCGCCGATCCGGCCGACATCGACCTCGTCCGCCGTACCGCCGAGGAGCACGGCCTGCACGTGCTCGAGGCCGATCAGGCCACCCGGCGGATCAAGCTCCGCGGGACGCTCGCCCAGCTCCGCCACGTGGCCGATCCGCAGTCGCTCGACCTGGTCCAGAGCCTGGACCCGGCCACCCGGGAGATGGTGGAGCACCGCCAGCGCGAGGGTGATCTGCGGATCCCCGCCCACTGGCAGGACGTGGTGGTGGCAGTGCTCGGGATGGACGACCGCCCCCAGGCCCGCCCCCACATCCACCGGCTGAAGCCGGCCGCCGCCCACAGGAGCTACACCCCGGTGGAGCTCGGCAAGATCTACCGCTTCCCGCCGAACACCGACGGCAGCGGCCAGACGCTCGCCATCCTCGAACTGGGCGGCGGCTACACCCAGGAGGACCTGGACACGTACTTCTCAGACCTCGGCATCAGCCCGACCCCCAGCGTGACGGCGGTCGGTGTCGACGGCGGCAGCAACAGCCCGGAGGGCAACCCGGACGGCGTAGACGGGGAGGTCCTCCTCGACATCGAGGTCGCCGGAGCGCTCGCACCCCGCGCCCGCCAGGTCGTCTACTTCGCGCCCAACACCGACCAGGGCTTCGCCGACGCGCTCAGCGCCGCCGTGCACGCCACCCCCACCCCCACCGCGGTCAGCAACAGCTGGGGCCTGAACGAGGAGAGCTGGACCGAGCAGGGCAGGGCCGTCTTCGACGAAGCCCTGGCCGACGCCGCAGCCCTCGGCGTCACGGTCTGCGTCGCGGCCGGCGACAACGGAAGCAGCGACGGCGAGAGCGACGGTCTGCCGCACACCGACTACCCGGCCTCCAGCTCCCGCACGCTCGCCTGCGGAGGCACCTACCTGGAGGCCGACCCGGCCACCGGCAACGTCACCCTCGAGCGGGTGTGGAACAACGGTCCGAAGTCCGCCTCCGGCGGCGGCATCAGCAAGTTCTACAAGCAGCCGCCGTGGCAGGCCAACGTCGGCGTCCCCAACGGCTCCCACCCCACCCCGCTCCGCGGCGTCCCCGACGTCGCCGCCACCGCCGACCCCCGCAGCGGCTACCGGGTGCTGGTCGACGGCCAGCCCATGGTCATCGGCGGTACGAGCGCGGTGGCGCCCCTGTGGGCTGCACTGGCCTGCCGGCTCTCCGAGGCGCTCGGCCGTCCGCTCGGCCTGCTGCAGCCGCTGCTCTACGACGGCGCGACGGCCGGCCACAGCCCCTCCGGGTTCCGCGACATCACGCAGGGCGACATCGGCGCCTTCAAGGCGGGCCCCGGCTGGGACGCCTGTACCGGGCTCGGCGTGCCCGACGGCACCGAACTGCTTGAGCGTTTGAGGACCATCAGCGTGTCCTGAGACTCGAGGGCCCGCGACAGCCCGCAGGTGCTGCCCTTCGCAAAGAAGGCGTCACCTGCGGGCACTCTCTGTTAACGAGCTCTTTTGGCGTTGCCTCTCCGGGGTGAGGACGGCCTTGGCCGCTGACGTGAGCCGGCCGGGGCTGCTAGGGCCTGTGTGATGTTGTGATCAGTCGGCATTTCGCAGGAGGTCGTCGACCCAGATCATCGAGGCGCGGAGCTGGAGGCCGGC
>NZ_JBEYFP010000850.1:0-2430 GCF_040634455.1 Kitasatospora sp. NPDC007106 | reverse complement strand
GGACACTTCCTTCGGACCGCCTTCCAGCGGACCCTCCGGGCGTTTCGCTCTTTCGTGTTTCCAGCTTATCAGATCCGCGCCCGGCCGTTTTACCGACCGTTTGTTTCTCGGATTCCCACTGGGGGGATTTCCTTCGACTTCGCACAGAAGCTTATCAAAAGCTTCGGAGTGCTCAGTCCCGGGATTTGTCTTCGCCGGGTGGCGGTCCGAACGGACGCTCTGCCCTGGCTCGACGGTGTCGTAGACACTACGCCTGGTTCCGGCCGTTGTCCAGCCATCCCCAACCGTTCAAACCTACTAGCCCGTCAAATCCACGTCAATGGTCTTCGGGATGATCAAGAGCGTACCAGGCACCGGGCCGGTCTCAGGCCGCGACGGGCTGGAGGTCCGTGCGGTCGGCCGCCTCCACGTCGCCGAACTCGCCGGAGGCAGCGGCGCGGCGGCCGAGCACCAGGGCGTACAGCAGGAACAACACCTCGACGGTGACGCCGATCGAGATCCGTGCCCAGGTGGGCAGGCCGGAGGGGGTCACGAAGGCCTCGATGGCGCCGGTGACCATGAGCACCGCGGCCAGGCCGATGGCCATGCCGATAGCGGCCCGGCCCTCCTCGGCCAGGGCCGCGGAGCGGGTGCGGCGGCCCGGGTCGACGACCGTCCAGCCCAGGCGCAGGCCGACGCCGGCCGCCACGAAGACGGCGGTGAGCTCCAGCAGGCCGTGCGGGAGCAGCAGTCCGAGGAAGAGGTCGAGGCGGCCGGCGGAGGACATCAGGCCGAGGCCGATCCCGAGGTTCATCACGTTACCGAAGAGGACCCAGAGCACGGGGATGCCGAGCAGCACGCCGAAGACCAGGCACTGGGCGGCGACCCATGCGTTGTTGGTCCACACCTGGAAGGCGAAGGAGGTGGCCGGGTGCTCGGAGTAGTACGCCTCGAAGCCGCCGCCCGGGCGTGTCATCTCGCGGAGCTGCTCGGGCGCACCGAGGCTGGCGCGGACCTCGGGATGGCTGGAGACCCACCAGGCGATGAGGGCGCTGAGCAGCAGGGAGAGGACGCCGACCGGGATCCACCACCAGCGGGCGCGGTAGAGGGCGGCCGGGAAGCCGACGGTGAAGTAGCGGCCTGCGTCCCGCCAGGAGGAGGTGCGGGCGCCCGTCACGGCGCTGCGGCCGCGGGCGACGAGCGTGGTGAGGCGGCCCTCCAGGACGGGGTCGGGTGCGGCCGTCTGGACCTGGGCGAGGTGGCCGGTGGCGCGTTGGTAGAGCGCGATGAGCTCGTCCGCCTCGGCGCCGCTCGGCCTGCGCCGCCGGCTCAGGGTCTCCAGTCGGCGCCACTCCTCCTGGTGCGAGGCGACGAAGACGTCCAGGTCCATGCGGCTCACTTCCACGGGGCGGCGAGGGCGGGGGCTGGCCTAGCTTGCCAGAGGCGGGCAGCCGTATGTTTGGCCGCCGGGGATCACGAACGGAACGGATGGGGGGACGCGGTGAGCGACCTGGTGACGGGCGAGGCCGTCGTCCTGGGGCTGCGGGCGGCGAAGGTGCCCAGCCGGGCACTGGCGATCGCCCTGGACCTGGCCGTGGAGACGGTGGCGCTGATGGTCACCGGCACGGTGGTGCTCGCCGCGCTGCCGGCGCTGGACGAGGCGGCCGCCGCTGCGGTGGTGCTCGGCCTGAGCGTGTTCTTCCTGCTGGGGCTGCCCGTGCTGGTCGAGACGCTGTCGCGCGGACGCTCGCTGGGCAAGCTGGCACTCGGCCTGCGGGTGGTACGGACGGACGGCGGGCCGGTGCGCTTCCGGCACGCGCTGGTGCGCGGGCTGGTCTCGGTGCTGGAGATCCAGATGTCCGTGGGCACGGTGGCCGTGATCGCCTCGCTGGTCTCTCCGCAGGGCCGCCGGCTGGGCGACGTCTTCGCGGGCACGCTGGTGGTGCGGGAGCGGCTGCCGCAGGCCGCGCGGGCGCAGTCGGCGCTGCCGGCGGCTCCCCCGGCGCTGCTGCACGCGATCGGCGAGCAGCTGGTGGCACTGGACTTCTCGGCGGTGCCGGACGGACTGTGGCTGGCGGTGCGGCAGTTCCTGGGCCGGCTCGGCCAGCTCGACCCGGCGGTGGCGGCGGGGATGGCGGAGCGGCTCGCGGCCGACCTCGCCGGGCGGACGGGCCGTCCGGTGCCGTACGGCGTGCATCCGGCGGCCTACCTGTCGGCCGTCCTCACCGAGCGGCAGCGGCGCGAGTGGGAGCGGGCCGCCGAGGCGGCCCGCCGGCAGCAGTCCCCCGCCCCGGGCGGTCCGGCTCCCGCGGCGGCTCCCGCACAGGGCCCGTACGCACCGCAGGTCCCGCACACCGCTCCGATCACGGAGGCCCCGCCGGCCCCGTATGCGCCGCCGCTGCCTCCCCAGCAGACTCCCGTCCCGCCGCAGGCGCCCCCGGCGCCTGCGGC
>NZ_JBEYFP010000849.1:0-2432 GCF_040634455.1 Kitasatospora sp. NPDC007106 | reverse complement strand
TGGGGGGCGGCCGCGGTCCGGGCGGCGGGGCGCCGCGGTGGTTGCGGTGGTGGTTCGGTGGTGGCTGCGGGGGCCGGCCGGTGGCGCGGCCGGCCGTCAGTACCGGGTGCCGACGGCGGTGGCGCCGAGCCGGGTCAGCAGCGCCAGGTCCTCGGCGTCCAGCGCGAGGTCGCCGCCGCGGGCGTTCTCCTCCAGGTAGGCGAGCCGCTTGGTGCCGGGGATCGGCACCACGTGCTCGCCCTGGGCCAGCACCCAGGCCAGCGCGACCTGCGAGGGCGTCGCCCCGTAGCGGGCGGCGACCTCGGCCACGCCCTCGGCCAGCTTCTGGTTGGCCTCGATCGCCTCCGGCTGGAAGCGCGGGTTGCCCTGCCGCCAGTCCTCGCCCTCCAGTGCGGCGGCCGAGGTGATGGCGCCGGTCAGGAAGGCGCGGCCGAGCGGCGAGTAGGCGATGAAGCCGGCGCCGTGGCGGGCCGCCCACGGCACCACCTCGTCGAGCTGGTCCTGGCTCCACAGCGAGAGCTCGCTCTGCACGGTGGCCACCGGGTGGACGGCATGCGCGGCGTCGAGCTGCTCGACGGTCGCCTCGGAGAGGCCGATCGCGCCGACCTTGCCCTCGCGGACGAGCTCCGCGAGCACGCCCCAGGACTCCTCGACCGGCACCGCCGGGTCGACCCGGTGCAGCTGGTAGAGGTCGATCCGGTCGACGCCGAGGCGGCGCAGCGAGCCCTCGGCGGCGGCGCGCAGGTGCTCGGGGCGGCCGTCGGGCAGGATCTCGCCGTCCCGGACGACCAGGCCGGCCTTGCTGGCGAGCACGATCTCGTCCCGCCGGTCGCGGATCGCGCGGCCGACCAGCTCCTCGTTGGTGTGCGGGCCGTAGACGTCCGCGGTGTCGATCAGGGTGACGCCGAGGTCGATCGCCCGGTGGATCACCCGGACCGACTCGGCGTCGTCGCGGCGGGTCGGGCTGTACGCGAAGCTCATGCCCATGCAGCCGAGGCCGATCGCGCCGACGGTGATCCCGGTGCTGCCCAACTGTCGTGTGCGCATGGTGCGGTGTTCTCCTCTGTCGAATGGCGGTGCGGGGTTCGGGGGTGTTCGGGGGTGTGGGGGCGGTGGTGGGGCCGGGGTGCGGGGCGGGCGGGCCGGCGGTGCCGCGACCGTGGCCTCCGGGAGGCCGGTGGGGGTGCGCGGCCAGCCGTCGTCGGTCCAGTGGACGGGCGCGAGGGCGGTCTCACGGCCGAGGATGCACGGGCCGTGCCGGCCTTCGGGCCGGGCGACCAGGTACGCGAGGTAGGTCGAGCCGTCGGGGGTGTCGACGAGGCTGCCGTGGCCGGCCTTCTGCAGGGGCAGGTCGGGGTGGTCGCGGGAGGTGAGCAGCGGGCCGGCCGGGTCGGGCTCGTAGGGTCCGGCGAGCGTGCGGGAGCGGGCGACGGTGACCTGGTGGCCGTAGCCGGTGCCGCCGTCCGCGGTGATCAGGTAGTACCGGCCGCCGCGGCGGTGGAGGTTGGGGCCTTCGATCCAGCCGGCCCGGGGCGGGAGCAGGAGCGGGACCGGTTCGCCGACGAGGCGGCGTCCGGCGCGGTCGTAGCGGGTGGCCTCGAGTCCGGCGCTGCCGCCGTGGCCGGGGCGCCAGTCGTGGACGAGGTTGACGAGCCAGCTGGTGTCGGTGTCGTGGAACAGCGAGGCGTCGAAGCCTCGGGCGTGCAGCGGCACCGGATCGGACCACGGCCCTTCGGCGGTGGGGGCGGTGACCAGGAGGTTGGGGCAGTCGGTGAAGCCGCCGGTGTAGCCGGAGACGTTGCCGTACACGAGGTGGAACAGGCCGTCGGCGTGGGTGAGGTTGGGGGCCCAGACGCCGCCGGAGTCCGGGCAGCCGGTCAGGTCCAGCAGGCGCGGGCCGTCCAGGGCGCCGCCGAGGGGGCGCCAGTGGACCAGGTCCCGCGAGTGGTGCAGTCGCACGCCGGGGTACCACTCGAAGGTGGAGGTGGCGAGGTAGTAGTCCTCGCCGACGCGCAGGATCGACGGGTCCGGGTGCGAGCCGGGCAGCACCGGATTGTGGATCCCTGCCGTCTCCGGCCTGTGCGCCCGCCCGTCCACCCGTGCCCTCCGCGTCCGCCGGCCGCCGGGGGCCCGGCGGGCGGGAGGAACGCTACTGTCGAACACGTTCGCGGACAATGCCGGTTGCCGCCGCGCCTCCCCGTCGGGGGCTGCCGCTACGCTGCGGACCGCAGACTCCCCGTCAGGAACGGACCCGCTCCATGGACCTCGTCTTCGCCGGCCGCGTCATCGAGTGGCGCGGGCCCTCGCCGTTCTACTTCGTGCCCGTGCCGGAGGAGCAGTCCGCCGACGTCCGCGAGGTCGCCGCGCAGGCCACCTACGGCTGGGGCGTCGTCCCCGTCGACGCCCGGATCGGCGGCGTCACGTTCACCACC
>NZ_JBEYFP010000848.1:0-2433 GCF_040634455.1 Kitasatospora sp. NPDC007106 | reverse complement strand
CGGCGTTGTCGGTGGCACCGGTGATGGCGGAGATGATCTCCTCCTGGCTGGTGGCCCGGCGGTCGAAGACGCCGTTGTTGCGGCCGAGCCGCAGCACGGCGACCTTGTCGGAGACCGCCATCACGTCGGCCATGTTGTGGCTGATCAGGATGACCCCGAGGCCGCGCTCGCGCAGGCGCTCGACCAGGTCGAGGACCTGCGCGGTCTGTTCGACGCCGAGCGCGGCGGTCGGTTCGTCCAGAATGACGACCTTGGGGTCGCCGACCAGGGCGCGGGCGATCGCGACGGTCTGGCGCTGGCCGCCGGAGAGCGAGGCGATCGGGATGCGCACGCTGGGGATCCGGATGGAGAGCGTGCTGAGCAGTTCGCGGGAGCGCTTCTCCATGGCGACCTCGTCCAGGACGCCGAACTTGCGGATCTCCCGGCCGAGGAAGAGGTTGCCCACCACGTCCAGGTTGTCGCAGAGCGCGAGGTCCTGGTAGACGGTCGCGATGCCGAGGTGCTGGGAGTCCTGCGGCCGGTGGATGCTGGTGGCCTTGCCCTGCCACTCGATCACGCCGTCGTCCGGGACGTACACCCCGGCGACCGCCTTGACCAGGGTGGACTTGCCGGCGCCGTTGTCGCCGACGAGGGCGACGACCTCGCCTGCGGGCACCTCCAACTCCACGTCGGTGAGCGCCTGGACGGCGCCGAACCGCTTCGAGACCCCGCGCAACGCCAGGACGGGTGGGCCTTCCACGGATATCAGCTCCCTTGTCGGTCGGACGGGTGGGAATGCCGCGTCACTGGAGACCGGCGGCCTTGCAGGCCTCGGCGTAGGTGGGAGTGCAGATCTGCTCGACGGTGTAGAGGCCGTCCTTGACCACGGTGTCCTTGATGTTGGACTTGGTGACCACGATCGGGGTGATCAGGTTGGCCGGGACCTTCTGGCCGCTGCCGCTGGTCGCGGTGGTCGGGACGTCGCTCGGGGTGAGCGAGGTGCCGTTGGCCCAGGCCGCGACGATCCTGGCGCTGGCCTCGGCCTCGGGCTCGTACGGCTTGTAGATCGTCATCGTCTGGGTGCCTGCGACGATGCGCTGGATACCGTCGAGCTGGGCGTCCTGGCCGGTCAGCGGGACGCTGATGCCGGCCGCCTTCATGGCGGTGGCGGCACCGGCGGCCATGCCGTCGTTGGCGGAGTAGATGCCCACGACGTTGGGCCCGCCGATGGCGGTGATCGCGGCGGCGGTCTCCTGGTTGGCCGTGTTCGGGTCCCAGTTCGGGGTGTCGTACTCCTTGCCGACCGTGAGCTTGCCGTCGATCACGCTGTGCGCACCGGCCTTGAACTGACCCGCGTTCGGGTCGGTCGGCGAGCCGTTGATCATGATGATCGAGCCCTTGCTGGCGTTCGCACCGACCGCGTCCACCAGGCCCTGGCCCTGGAGCTGGCCGACCTTGAAGTTGTCGAAGGAGACGTAGGCGTCGACCGGGCCCTGCGCGAGGCGGTCGTACGCGAGCACCTTCACGCCGGCGTCGTGGGCCTTCTGCACGGACGCCTGGATGGACTTGGAGTCGACGGCGTCCAGGACGAGGATCTTGTTGCCCTTGGTGAGGGCGGTGTCGACCTGCGTCTGCTGGAGCGTGGCGTCCTGGTTGGCGTTGTAGTAGTCGATCTGCGCGCCGGGGACGAGCTTCTTGATGTTCGCCTCGAGCAGCGGACGGTCGAACTGCTCGTAGCGGGTGGTCTTGGACTCCGGGAGGAGCAGGCCGACCTTGACGGTGCCACCGGAGGCGGCGCCGGACGCGCCGGAGCTGGTGGACTGCTTCGCGCTTCCGCAGGCGGCCATGCCCAGACCGACGGAGGCCGCCGTGGCGGCGACGACAAGCTGACGTACGACGAGCTTCACTGGACAGCCTCTCACTCGATCTCACCCCCGGACTCCGAGTCTGCGAGCCAATCACCGGCCCCGCGACAGCGGCTGGGCCAATGCGCGGTGGAATATCGCCCGTTCGGCCGTACCCGCCTCGACGGGGACCACGGGCGACCGACAACACCGGGGCCTGCACCGAAGATTCACCCGCAACAGACCAATGGTCCAGACCAGTGCCCTATGCTGACGGTGCACAGTCATGAGGTAGCGCTACGGATACGACCAGTGGGGGTCTCCTCGGCATGCCTGGACAACGGACGGAACGCCGCGCACCGGCGTACCTGGACATCGCGCGCGACCTGGGGGAGGACATCGGGCGGGGCCGGTTCCCGGTGGGGCAGAACCTGCCCTCGGAACGGCAGCTCGCCACCACGTACGGAGTGAACCGGCAGACGGTGCGGGCCGCCCTGCAGCACCTGCGGGCCCAGGGCTTCGTGGCCGGCGACCACCTGGGCACCTACGTGCTCGCGGCGCGGGAGGGACGGCCGGCCCGGCCCTCGCCCGGCCCGGCACCGGCCCACGC
>NZ_JBEYFP010000847.1:0-2435 GCF_040634455.1 Kitasatospora sp. NPDC007106 | reverse complement strand
GATGCGGGCCGACTTCACGGCGCTGCTCGACTCGGCGGTGGCGACGGGCTTCAACGCGGTGTTCGTCCAGGTCCGACCGACCGCCGACGCGCTCTGGCCGTCCCGGTTCGAGCCCTGGTCGCAGTGGCTGACGGGCACCCAGGGGCAGGATCCGGGCTGGGACCCGCTGGCCTTCATGATCCGCGCCGCGCACGAGCGCGGCCTCCCCTTCCACGCCTGGTTCAACCCGTTCCGGATCGCGATCCACCCCGATCCGGCCCGGCTGGTGGCCGACCATCCGGCCCGCCGCAACCCCCACTGGGCGGTCGCCTACGACGGCGAGCTGTACTACGACCCGGGGCTCGCCGAAGTCCGGGAGTTCGTCCTGGACGCCGTCATGGACGCCGTCACCCGGTACGAGGTCGACGGTGTGCACATCGACGACTACTTCTACCCCTACCCCGCGCCCGGCGGCCGCGGCTTCCCCGACGACGGGTCCTTCGCCGCCGAGAGCCGCGGGTTCACCGATCGGGCCGCCTGGCGGCGCGACAACATCGACCTGACCGTCCGGCAGCTGCGCGACCGGGTGCGGGCGGCCCGGCCGGACGCCGTGTACGGGATCAGCCCGTTCGGGGTCTGGCGCAACCGGTCCACCGATCCGGCCGGCTCCGCCACGACGGCGCTGCAGGCCTACGACGCGCAGTACTGCGACTCCCGCGGCTGGGTCCGCAAGGGCTGGGTCGACTACATCGCGCCCCAGCTGTACTGGCACATCGGCTTCGAGATCGCCGACTACGCCGTCCTCGCGCGCTGGTGGGCCGCCCAGGTGGCGGACACCGACACCCAGCTGTGGATCGGCCAGTCCGCGTCCCGGCCCGGTGCCCCGGGCCGGCCGGCGCCCTGGCAGGACCCGGCGGAGCTCTCCCGCCACCTCGCGCTCAACGAGGCCGTCGGATCGATCGGCGGCGACGTCTTCTTCAGCGCCCGCACCGCCCGCACCGACCGGATCGGCGCGATCCGCCGGCTCGCGGCCGACCACTGGCCCCGGCCCGCCCTCGTCCCCCTGCTGCCGCGGCTCGCCGGCAGCGCACCGCCCGCGGCGCCCTCGGTACACCCCTCGCCCGACCGGCAGGACCTGCGGATCACCCCGGCTCCGCGCACCGGCCGCCCGCACCCGTTCCTGTTCGCCGTCTACGGGTACGCCGACGACCCGGGTGCGCGTCCGCCGGCCGATCCGGCCCGGCTGGTGGCCCTGCTGCCGGCCCTCACCGTCCGCCGGTACCGGCCGCCGACCGCCGCGACCGGCCCCTGGTACGCCGTCACCTGCGTCGACCGGGCCGGGCGCGAGGGCCCGCCGTCCGCACCCGTGCGGCTGCCGGCGGGCTGAGCCGCCCGCCCGCCCGTGCGGGTCGGTCCGCGGCGGGACTCAGTCCGTGGCGGGACGCCAGCCGAGGGCCGGGCCGAGCACGGTGGCGATGTCGGTCAGGATCTGCACGTAGTCCTCGTGCCCGAAGGTGAAGGGCAGCGCGAAGGCCACCTCGTCGACCTCGCGGAAGGCCGGATGCGCGTGGAGCCGTTCCGCGATCTCCTGCGCGCTGCCGACCAGGTCGGGGGCGAAGAGCAGACGGGCCGGTCCCTGCGGGGCGGCGGTCCGCGGCAGCCGGGCGCGGGCGTACTCCCGGTACCTCGCCCGCTGCGCGGGGGTCGCGCTGTCGGTGGGGATCACCACCAGCCCCTGCGAGACCCGGGCCCGGGCACCGTCGGGGTGGCGCTCGCGGAACGCCCGCACGTGCGAGAGCTGGACGGCACCGAAGTCCTCGCCCTCCTCGGCCTTGACCACGCTGCTGACCAGCAGGTTCATCCCGTTCTCGGCGGCCTGGCGGGCCGACCCCAGACTGCCGGCGCCGTACCACATGCGGTCGGCCAGGCCGGGCGCGTACGGCTGGACCCGGTCCGAGAACGCCTCGATGCCCTCGGTGCCTCGGAAGTCACTGGCGGGCTTGCCGCCGACGAGGTCGAGCAGGCGCCGTACCCGGGCGAACCCGAAGTCCTCCGACTCGGCGGTGTCCGGGTACAGCGCCTCGCGGACCCGCTCGAAGTGCATCGGCGGGCCCACGCTGACACCCGGGTTGAGGCGGCCCCCGGACAGCACGTCCACGGTCGCGAGGTCCTCCGCCAGGCGCAGCGGGTTCTCCCAGCCGAGCGGGATGACCGCGGTGCCGAGCTCGATGCGCCGCGTACGCTGCGTGGCCGCGGCCAGCACGGCCACCGGGGAGGAGATGCCGAACTGGAGGTGCCGGTGGCGCAGCCAGGCGCTGTCGAAGCCCAGCCGTTCGCCGAGTTCGACGAGTTGCAGGGTGGACTCGTGTCCACCCGCCGGGTCGGCCTCGTCGAAGAGGCCGATGGTCAGGAAGCCGAGACTGCGCAGGGGTTCCGAGGGAAGCGGCACCGGGGTC
>NZ_JBEYFP010000846.1:0-2437 GCF_040634455.1 Kitasatospora sp. NPDC007106 | reverse complement strand
CCCCGCCGTTCTCCTACGCACCGCCGGCCGAATCGCCGGCCGCGGGCCGGGCGGACGGCGAGTTCCGGCCGATCGGCTACTCCGTCGACCTGGCGCGGCTCGTCCTCGCCCGCATCCACGGCGGCGATCACCTCGTCCCGCCGGTCGAGGCGGTGGAGGTCACCTCGACCACCCGCGAGGGCCTGCTCTCCGCGGGCCGGATCGACATCGAGTGCGGATCGACCACGATCACCGAGGCCCGGTCGCAGCGCTACGCGTTCAGCCGGCCCGTCTTCCGCACCTCGCACCGGATCGCCCTGAAGGGCCGCCCGGGCGTACCACTCGCGCCCGGCCTGCGCGTGGTCGGCATCGAGGGCTCGACGAGCCAGGCCGCCCTGGAGGGCCACCCGGACCTCGGCTTCGCGTACACCTTCGTCGGCGTGCCGTCCATCGGCGCGGCACGGGACGCGTTCCTCCACGACGACCGGATCGGCGCCCTCGTGGCGGACGAGGTGATCCTGCGCTCCCTGCTGCGCGGCGGGGCGGCCGCCGCCGGCGTCCACCTGCTGGACGTGCGCCTCGGCGGCGAGGACTACGGCTTCCTGCTGCGCAAGGACGAACCGGAATTCCTCCGCGCGGTCGACACCGCGCTGGAGGAGGTGTTCGCCTCCGACGCCTACCCGGAACTCGTCAGGTCGTGGTTCTGCGCGGAGCTGCCGGGTCTTGGATTCGGCCTGGAAATGGACCCGGAGGACGATTCGTTCGTGTCGGCCGGGAGCCGCCGGAACGCGGACCAGGTTCCCGTTCCCAGCGGCTGACCGCGCACCGGGGAACCGATTTCCTCCGCTCGGCACGACCGGCCCCGAAAGGCGGGGCAATTCATCCGATCGACTAAGAATTACGGGGGTCCGTCATGGTTATCGGAAAGGCGCCGACGGCGAGCACCGTCGACTGCGCCCTGCAGCGCGAGTTCAAGGAGGTCATGGCCTGCGTGGCCACACCCGTGTCGGTCGTGACGGCGATGGCCGGCCCGGACGTGCCCTCCGGCGCGACGGTCAGCGCCTTCACATCGCTGTCGATCGATCCGCCGATGGTGATGGTCGCCCTCGACCACCGGTCGAGGACGCTCGACGCGATCCGTGCCTGCGGCGCCTTCGGCCTCAACATCCTCGGCGCCGAACAGGCCGATGTGGCACTGTCGTTCGCGGCCAAGGGCGGCGCGGACAAGTTCCACGGCGCGGCCTGGGGCATCGACCGGGGGCTGCCGCGGATCGACCGGGCACCGGCCTGGATCGCCTCGACGGTGGCGGACCTGGTCGACGGCGGCGACCACGTCATCGTCCTCGGCCGGGTCCGGGCCGCGGAGGTGACCGGCAGCCAGCCGCCGCTGGTCTACCACCGCCGCAGCTTCGGCACCCACCTGCCCGACCGCGTCCCGCCCCTGCTCGCACCGGCGCCGACGCGCTCCGGCTGACCGCCCGGCCCGCTCGGCCACGGATTTGCCGCGTTCGCCGGAATTACCGCGCCGGCGAACGCGGCAGCCCGGCGACAATCCTTTCGTCTCGTACTGTGAGAAGCCGAACCTATTCCGATGGACAGTCAGCCGACGGCGTGTACGCTGTCCGCCATGGGAAATAGTGTCAGAGTCGGTCTGCTCGGGTGTGGAACTGTTGGGGAGGCATTCGCGGAACTGCTCGTCGAGCGTCGCGGCGCCATCGAGGACGTGACGGGAATTTCCCTGGAACTCGCACGAATCGCAGTCCGCGACCCGGGCAAGCCCCGATCCGCGAAACTCGACTCGGGACTGTTCACGGGGGACCCTTACGACGTCGTCAAGGCCGATGACGTCGACGTCGTGGTCGAGCTGATCGGCGGCACCGCACCGGCCGGCGAGCTGATCCTCGCGGCGCTGAACGCCGGCAAGTCGGTCGTCACCGGCAACAAGGAGCTCGTCGCCAGCTCCGGGCCCGAGCTGTACGCCGCCGCCGACCGCGCGGGCGTCGACTTCTTCTTCGAGGCCGCCGCGGTCGCGGCCGTGCCGATCCTGCGCCCGATCCGGGAGTCGCTGGTCGGCGAGGACGTCACCCGGGTCGCGGGCATCGTCAACGGCACCACCAACTACGTCCTCACCCGGATGACGGCCGACGGCCTCGGCTTCGACGAGGCCCTGGCGAAGGCCCAGGAACTCGGTTACGCCGAGCCGGACTCCACCGCCGACATCACCGGCGCCGACGCGGCCTCCAAGCTCGCCATCCTGTCCTCGCTGGCGTTCAACCGGTCGGTCGCCGCCGACGACGTCGCCCGCGAGGGCATCGTCGGCCTCGACCGCGAGGACTTCGAACTCGCGGCCCAGTTCGGGTACGCGCCCGAGGAGTTCGTGCCCCCGGAGCTGGTCGGACAGCAGGCCGTCGGCGTCCTGCTCACCTACGCGGGCGACCTGGAGAGCGCCCGCCCGGCC
>NZ_JBEYFP010000845.1:0-2441 GCF_040634455.1 Kitasatospora sp. NPDC007106 | reverse complement strand
CCGAACTGCCGGCGCGGACCTCCCCCCCCCGCCACCGCGGCCCACCCCGCAAGGAGACCCCCGCCATGGCCGCGACCGTGTCCGCCGACACGCCGCTGCGCCCCGCCCGCGCCCCGGCAGCCCGCTGGAGCCGGATCGAGCGCCGCACCTCCCCGTACCTGTACGTCGCCCCGTTCTTCGTGGTGTTCGCGGTGTTCGGGCTGTTCCCGATGCTCTACACCGGCTACGTCTCGATGACCGGCTGGCGGGCCGACCAGCCCGGCACCGAGAGCAGCTGGGTCGGCCTGGAGAACTACCGCCGGCTGCTGGACGACCCGTTCTTCTGGAACGCGCTGAAGAACACCCTCGGCATCGGCGTGCTCTCCACCGTCCCGCAGCTGCTGCTCGCGCTCGGCCTCGCGCACCTGCTGAACTACCGGATCCGCGGACGCACGTTCTTCCGGCTCGGGGTGCTGCTGCCCAACGTCACCTCGGTCGCCGCCGTCACCCTGATCTTCGTCCAGCTCTTCGGCCGGGACTTCGGCCTGGTCAACTGGGTGCTCGGGCTGTTCGGCGTGGACCGGATCAACTGGCAGGCCGGCACGCTCTCCTCCTGGGCGGCCATCTCCGCGATCGTCACCTGGCGCTGGACGGGCTACAACGCGTTGATCTACCTGGCCGCGATGCAGTCCGTGCCCTTCGAGCTCTACGAGGCCGCAGCGATCGACGGGGCGAGCCGCTGGCGGCAGTTCCGGTCGATCACGATCCCCATGCTGCGGCCGACGATCCTGTTCACCGTCATCGTCTCCACCATCGGCGCCCTGCAGCTGTTCGGCGAGCCGATGCTCTTCGGCCAGCAGCAGGACCCGACCACCGGCGGCTCCCAGCACCAGTTCCAGACCCTCGCGCTGTACTCGTACAACCAGTTCTGGGGCCGCTTCAAGTACGGCTACGGGGCGGCGGTCTCCTGGGCGATGTTCCTGCTCATCGTCGTCGTGGTGGCCGTCAACCTGCTCGCCGCCCGCCGGATGAAGGGGGCCGACGCCTCGTGAGCCGCAACCGCCAACTCTCCGCCGGCAGGGGCGTGTACGCCACCCTCGCGGTCGGCGTGGTGCTGTCCGTCTTCCCGCTGTACTGGACGGTCGTCGCCGCCTCCCGGAACAACACCGACGTGCACCGGGTGCCGCCCGTGCTGCTGCCCGGCGGCAACCTGCTGCACAACATCGGCGAGGCCTTCCGGCAGACCGACATGGGCCTCGCGCTGCTGAACTCGCTGGTCGTCTCCTCGACCGTCACCGCCTGCGTGGTGCTGACGAGTTCACTGGCCGGCTTCGCCTTCGCCAAGCTGCCCTTCCGCGGCCGGAACCCGCTGCTGGCCTCGGTGGTCGCCACCATGATGGTGCCGACCCAGCTCGGCATCATCCCGCTCTACATCATGATGGCGAACTGGTTCCACTGGGCCGACCACCTGCAGGCGCTGATCGTGCCGGCCGTCGCCAACGCCTTCGGCGTGTTCTTCCTGCGCCAGTACTTCGTCACCGCCGTGCCCGACGAACTCCTCGACGCCGCCCGGATGGACGGCTGCACCACCCGCGGACTGTACTGGCACGTCGCACTGCCCGCCGCCCGGCCCGCGACGGCGGTGCTCGGCATGCTCACCTTCATGGCCACCTGGAACGACTTCTACTGGCCCAAGGTCGTCATGACCCAGCAGAACCCCACCGTCCAGCTCACGCTCTCCGAGCTGGCCAGCGGCTACATCAAGGACTACTCCCTCGTGCTCACCGGCGCCCTGGTCGCCAGCCTGCCGGTGATCGCCGCCTTCCTCCTGATGGGACGCCAGATCATCGACGGCATCATGCAGGGAGCGGTGAAGAGTTGACCGCCATCGACACCACCGGCCGCTTCCCCGACTCCCCCGCACCCGACGCCACCGGCGCCGTCGGACCCGAGGTCCTCGACACCGCACGCAAGGCCCGCCTGGTCTCCGGCGGCGGCACCTTCCGCACCAGCGCCGAACCGGCCCTCGGGCTGCGGCCGATCGTCACCTCGGACGGCCCGATCGGCGTCCGCGGCGAACGCTGGGACGAGACCGACACCGCCCTCGCGCTGCCCTCCCCCACGGCGATGGCCGCCAGCTGGGACGAGGAACTGGTCGAGCACCTCGGCACGCTGCTCGCCGCCGAGGCCCGCCGCAAGGGCGTCGACGTGCTGCTCGCACCGACCCTCAACCTGCACCGCTCCCCGTACGCCGGCCGGAACTTCGAGTGCTTCGCCGAGGACCCGCTGCTCACCGGGCGGATCGGGGCCGCGTACGTCCGCGGGGTGCAGGGCGGCGGGGTCGCCGCGACCGCCAAGCACTACGTCGCCGTCGGCGGGGTTGGGGCGGCGGGCGACCAGGCCGTCCCGCTCCAGGCGGTCGACGGTGTTGGTGACGCTCGTCGGGTGCACCATGAGGCGCT
>NZ_JBEYFP010000844.1:0-2446 GCF_040634455.1 Kitasatospora sp. NPDC007106 | reverse complement strand
CTCGACACTGGCGAGCACCCCCGCCAGGACCGGCTGGGTCGAACCCGACCTCGCCCCCTTCCCCCGACACACCGACAGCTGAACGCGGATCCACGGTTGGTCCGCCGCGTGCGGTGCGGCCGACCCAGTGCTTTCCGTCCGGGGCTTCACCGTCGATGTAGGTCCACCCGGGCGCAGGAGCCGATCACCGAGGGCTACCGAACGAACGGAAGCAGCGGCCACCGACATCACCCGGCGTGGGCCCGGGCAACGGTTTTCGAGGTGCGTCCACCCCGACCCGTCGGTCTGCCGGGTCGGCGAGGACTACTACCTGGTCACCTCCTCCTTCGAGTACTTCCCGGGCCTCCCGCTGTTCCACAGCCGGGACTTGGCGCACTGGCGGCCGATCGGGCACGCCGTGGACCGCCCGGGGCAACTCGCCCTGGACGGCGTCCGCCCCTCCGGCGGCCTCTACGCCGCCTCGCTGCACCACGCCCGCGGCCGCTTCCACCTGGTGTGCACCCTGGTCGACGGGCTGCAGCAGGACGGCACCTTCCTGCTCACCGCCGACGACCCGGCCGGCGCCTGGTCGGACCCGGTCTGGCTGCCCGGGGCGCCCGGCTTCGACCCGTCGCTCTTCTTCGACGACGACGGCTCCGCCCACCTGCTCGGCACCCGTCCGACCGACGAGGAGGGCCGGACGGAGATCTGGCTGCGCGGCATCGACCTCGACCAGGGCGTGCTCACCGGCGAGGAGCACGTGCTCTTCCGCGGCGCCCTGGTCGACGCCCGCTGGGCCGAGGGCCCGCACCTGTACCGGCACGAGGACCACTACGTGCTGGTGCTCGCCGAGGGCGGCACCGAGCACGACCACGCCGTCACCGTCGCCCGCAGCCGCCGGCTCACCGGGCCGTACCGGAACAACCCCCGCAACCCGGTGCTGACCCACCGCCACCTCGGGTTCGGCCACCCCGTCACCGGCGCCGGGCACGCCGACCTCGTCCGCACCCCGGCCGGCGACTGGTACGCGCTGCTGCTCGCCTCCCGGCCGTACGGCGGCGGCGGGCACGCCAACCTCGGCCGGGAGACCTTCGTCGCCCGGGTCGTCTGGGAGGACGGCTGGCCGGTGGTCAACCCCGGCAGCGGCCGGCTGGAGGAGTCCACCCGGATCGCGCTGCCGCCGCACCCCTGGCCGGAGCCCGGCCCGGTCGACCACTTCGACGCACCGGAACTGGGCCCGCACTGGAGCCTGTTGCGAACCCCGCGGGCGGCCTTCCACAGTCTGGACGAACGCCCCGGCCACCTGCGGCTGCGGCTGCTGCCGCAGACCCTCGCCGAACGGGTGACGCCGAGCTTCGTCGGCCGCCGCCAGCAGCACGCCGACTTCACCGCCGAGGCGGCGCTCGACTTCGCACCGGCCGCACCCGGCGAGCAGGCCGGCCTGGTGGCGTACTACGACCCGGACCACCACGTCCGGCTGCTGGTGGACGGCGACGGCGCGGGCGGCCGGGTCGCCCGGCTGACCGTCCGGGACGGCGGGCGGGACACCGTCCGGGCCGAACTGCCGCTCGCCTCGGGCCCGCTGGTCCTGGGCGCGGTCGCCCGCGGCCAGCAGTACACCTTCCGCTGCGGGCCCGCCGACGGCCCGGCCGCCGAGCTCGGCACGGTGGACGGCCGCATCCTCAGCAGCCGGCACGCGGGCGGGTTCACCGGCTGCCACCTCGGCCTGTACGCCACCGCGCCGCACCCGACGGCCACCCGGGCCGACTTCGACTGGTTCCGCTACGCCGGGGCCTGACCGCCGCCGCCCCCGCCACCGCCGCCGCCACCGCAGCGGGTCGCGACGAACTCGGCCAGGTCGGCGGCGGTGCGCCCGGGGTCGTCCCACTGGACGACGTGGCCCGAGCCCTCGTGGACGAGGAGTTCGGAGCGCGGCAGGGCGGCCGCCAGCCGCTCCTGGTCGGCCCGCGGCAGGATCCCGTCCCGGTCGCCCCAGATCAGCAGGGCGGGCGCGGTGATCCGCTCCAGACCGTCGAGGCCGGTCTCGCCGAACAGCCCGTCGACGGTGTCCCGCCACACCCGGGCCGGCACCCGCAGACCCTCCCGCACCATCAGGCCGGCGAAGTCCGGCGGCAGTGGCCGGGCGACGATCGACTCCACCATCGCGCGGACGGCGGCCGGGTCCGGCGGGTCGGTCATCCGGGAGACGGCGTCCCGGACGGCGACGGCCTCCGGCTTGTCGGCCAGCAGCGCGGGCGTGCCGAGGAGGACCAGCCCGCGGACGCGTTCCGGGCGCTCGGCGGCGTACCGGCGGACGGTGAAACCCGCACTGGACGCGCCGACGAGCACGGGCCGGTCGATGCCCAGCAGGTCGAGGAAGGCGGCGAGGTCGGCCGCGAAGTCCGCGGGCCGGTAGCCCGCCGGCGGGCAGTCGGCGCCGCCGTGCCCGCGCTGGCTCGGTGCGAAC
>NZ_JBEYFP010000843.1:0-2458 GCF_040634455.1 Kitasatospora sp. NPDC007106 | reverse complement strand
GGCCCGGCCGGTGCCCTTCGCGCCGCCGGCCTGGCCCGCGAGGCGGTACGGCCGGACCTCGGTCCGCTGGAGGTTCTTCGCCCACACCGCGGCGGCGATCGACACCGAGCCGGCGGCCAGGCCGAACTGGGCCTCGATCGCGGCGTGGCTGGACGGGATCAGGCCGTGCTGCCAGCGGGTCGCCGAGCGCGGCGGGATCGCGAAGCCGTCGCTGCCGTCGACGCCGAACTCGGCGACCCGGCTGGCCGCGTGGAAGGCGCCGCAGACGTACAGGCAGTCGGCCGGGTCGGTGCCGGTGGCGGCCAGGTGCTCGCGCATCCTCGTCCACATGTACCGCTCGCGGTCCTCGTCGACCGCGACCCGGCGCGGGTCGCCGGGCGCCAGCCGCCGGAAGAGGCTGCCGATCAGCAGCATGACCTGGCGGTAGGTGTCGTGGTCGCTGTCGCCGAGCGGCACCTCCACGTACTGGTGCCACCACTCGGACCAGTGCCGGACCTTGCCGTGCCGGAGCAGGTGCTCCTCCAGCTCGGCGAAGCGCGGCCGGAGGTCGCCGATCTCCACGCCGACCGCGTCGCCGTGCAGCGCGGCCTCCCCGTCGGCGGCGGCCGCCTCCGGTTCGGCACCGGCGTCGGCGGGCTCGTCCGGTTCGCCGTCGCGCGGCTGCCACTGGAAGACGTGGTCCGAGGAGCGGTCCACCAGGACGAGTTCGACGCCGGGCGTGTCCAGCGCGTACGCGATCGCCTGGTACTCGGCGGAGGCCTCGGTGATCGGCGCGACCACCGAGAGCGGCGCCCAGTCGGCGGGGAAGCCGTCGACCTCGGTCGCGAACGCCTGGACGGCCACCGGCAGGCGGCAGTTGCGCAGCTCGGTGAGGAGCGGCGCCATGTCCTCGCACAGCTCCAGGTACACCACCTTGGGCTGCTTCTCGCGCAGCCGGCGCGCCATCGCGACCGCGGAGGCCGGCGAGTGGTGGCAGACCGGGAAGACCTCCAGCGGCTCGCGCACCGCCCGGTCGACGTCGTCGACGATGCCGAGCAGGATGCCCTCCAGGGCGTCCGGACCGTCGGCGAACTCGGCGGCCGCCTCCTGGAGCCGGGACCGCAGCGGGTCGAAGGCGCCCGCGGGTGCGGCCGTCACGACAGGGTGGCGATCGCGTCGCGGCCGCCCTCCAGGAACTCCGGCCACTCGCCGCCCTGCTCCTTGCCGCGCGGCTCGACCACGCCGTGCAGGTACTTGTTGAGGATGGCGAGGTCCTCCGGCTCGCGCCGGGCCAGCGAACCGACCAGCGAGGAGGCCAGGGTGCGGGCGGTCAGCGTCCGCTCGCCGAAGAAGTTGCCGTGCAGCACGGCGTCCTCCAGCACGCCGATCTGTTCGGCGGTGGACAGCGCCGACTCCAGCTTCTCGTCGTCGCTGCCGGCCGCGGCGGCCGAGGCGCGCAGGTCGGCGAAGGACTGCAGCAGCACGTCCAGCAGGGTGGGCGGCACCTCCAGCTCGATGGAGTGGCGGCGCAGCAGCTCCTCGGTGCGGAAGCGGACGATCTCCGCCTCGCTCTTCTTGTTGGTGACCACCGGGATGCGCACGAAGTTGAACCGCCGCTTCAGCGCCGACGAGAGGTCGTTGACGCCCCGGTCGCGGCTGTTGGCGGTGGCGATGACGGAGAAGCCCGGCTTGGCGAACACGATGCCGTCGCTGTCGAGTTCGGGCACCGAGATGTACTTCTCGGAGAGGATCGAGATCAGCGCGTCCTGCACGTCGCTGGTGGCGCGGGTGAGCTCCTCGAAGCGGCCGATCGCGCCGGACTCCATCGCCGTCATGATCGGCGAGGGGATCATCGACTCCCGGGACTGCCCCTTGGCGATCACCATGGACACGTTCCAGGAGTACTTGATGTGGTCCTCGGTGGTGCCGGCGGTGCCCTGGACGACCAGGGTGGAGTCGCGGCAGACCGCCGCGGCGAGCAGTTCGGCCAGCCAGCTCTTGCCGGTGCCGGGGTCGCCGATCAGCAGCAGGCCGCGGTCGGAGGCCAGGGTGACGATGGCGCGCTCGACGATGCTGCGGTCACCGAACCACTTCTGCGCGACCTCGCGGTCGAGGCCGTCGGAGCGCTCGGAGCCGAGGACGAACAGCCGCACCATCTTCGGCGAGAGCCGCCAGCTGAACGGCTTCGGGTTGTCGTCGATCGACTCCAGCCAGGCCAGCTCCTCGGCGTACTTGAGCTCGGCGGGGGCGCGCAACAGGTCGGACATGGCAGGGCCTTTCGGGAAGGGATCGAGGGGGTGCCGGCCCGGGGGCCTAGGCGAGGAAGTTCTTGAGCTCGTGGACGAGCTTGCCGATGTGGCCGGAGATCACCGGTGTGCCGAGCGCCTTGAAGCGCTCCCGGAACCAGGGGTTGACCTCCTGGCGGCCGGAGCTGGTCACCGAGCCGACCGGGATGAACCTCACCCCGGAGCGGTGCACC
>NZ_JBEYFP010000842.1:0-2459 GCF_040634455.1 Kitasatospora sp. NPDC007106 | reverse complement strand
GGCACCTACGACGCCCTCTACGACGACCTGTTCACCGGCAAGGACGAGCCGATCGACGTCAGCGGCGTCGACGTCTCCACCGACGGCATCGAACTGCAGGACCGCGAGTTCGTCGCCGCCATCCGCGAAGGCCGCGAACCCAACGCCTCCCTCGCCCAGGTGCTGCCCTGCTACCGCACGCTGGCCGCCCTCGAAGCGCAGCTCGACGCTGCCCGGGCCTCGTGACCGCGACGCCCCCGGCCGGCCGTGGACCCCGCCGGATCGGGCCCTTCGAGGTCCCGGCGGTCGGCCTGGGCTGCATGAACCTCAGCCACGCCTACGGAGTCCCGCCCGAGCCGCGGGCCGCCGAACACCTCCTGCGCACCGCCCTGGACGAGGGCGTCACCCTCTTCGACACCGCCGCCCTCTACGGCTTCGGCGCCAACGAGGAACTCCTCGGCCGCGTCCTCACCGCGCACCGGGAGCGCATCGTGCTCGCCAGCAAGTGCGGCATGACCGGCGTCGACCTCTACCACCTGCACCGCGTCGACCGGCAGGTCCCCGTGGAGGAGAGCATCGGCGCGATGGCCGAGCTCGTTCAGGCCGGGAAGGTCCGGGCCCTGGGACTCTCCGAGGCGTCGGCCGCGACGCTGCGCCGGGCCCACGCCGTGCACCCGATCGCCGCGCTGCAGAACGAGTACAGCCTCTGGTCGCGCAACCCCGAGCAGGGCACCCTGGCGGCGGCCGCGGAACTCGGCGTCGCCCTGGTGGCGTTCAGCCCGCTGGCCCGCGGCTTCCTCACCTCGGCGCCGCCCGACCCCGGCACGCTCCCCGAGCGGGACGTCCGCCGGCAGATGCCCCGCTTCGACGCCCGGCACTACCCCGCCAACCTCGAACTGCGGCGCAGGCTCGACGAGATCGCCGGGGGCGCCGGCTGCACCCTCGCCCAACTGGCGCTGGCCTGGGTGCTCTCCCGGGCGCCGCACGTCCTGGCGATCCCCGGGACGCGGTCCGTCGCGCACCTGCGGGAGAACCTGGCCGTGCTCGACCTCGCCGTCCCCGGCGAGGCCCTGGACGCCGCCGGGGAGGTGCTCGACTCCGCGACCGTGCACGGCGCGCGCTACCACGAGGCCACCCTGGCCGAGATCGACACGGAGCGCTGCGGGGCGGCGGGCTGACGTCCGGGCGTGCCGGTCGTCACCCTGCCGGGGGCCGTCACCCTGCCGGTGGTCGTCACCGTTCCGGGTCGGCGCGGCGCAGGACGGTGGCCCCGGCGAGGTCGGACGGTTCCAGGTCGATGGCGCGGCGGAGTTGCTCCATCCGCTTCGGCATCGGCTCCCAGCCGGGTTCGCCGGCCATGTCGAGGTTCAGGCTGCGGATCTCGCGGACGTAGGCGCGGGCCAGGCCGCGGAAGTGCAGCGGCAGGCCGGGCCGGGCCCGGCCGCTGGGGGAGACGCTCACCCACAGGGCGTCGGTGGTCTCGTTCGCCCGCCCGGCGGGCTTCGCGGCGTCGCGGACGACCAGGTGGCCGCGGGCCTTCAGCCAGTTCCGCAGGGCGGCCCGGGTGGGGCCCGAGAGCGCGACGGTCTCGGTGACCGGTTCGGCCGCGAGGTCGCGGTGCTGGGGGAGGCGGGTGACGCGGATCCGGCCCCGGTCGGTGTCGACGTCGCCCACCCGCAGGTGGCAGAGTTCGCCGGCGCGGCAGCCGGTGTCCATCACCGTGCCGATGATCGCGAGGATCCGGCTCCGCGCCTCGGACTGGCCCGGCCGGACGGCCCGCTCCAGGTGGCCGAGCAGGATGCTGCGCGGCCGGGCGGCGACGACCGGCCGCAGCCCGCCCTGCCGGGTGCGCGGCGGCAGTACGACCGCGATCCCCGCGCCGGCGCCGAGGATCTGCAGACAGTCCTCCCGCACCCGCATGGATGCGGGGGAGGGCTGGTCCGGCCGGGCGGCGGGCTTGCGGCGCAGGAGACCGCGCTCGGCCGCGTCGAGGTAGGCGGCGAGGGTGTCGGGGGCGAGGAGCCCGGCGAGGGAGGCGGCGGCGGAGGAGGGGATCTCGCCGCGCTCCAGGGCGGTGCGGAGCTCACCGGCGATCCACCGCAGTTGCTTCGCGCGGGACGCGCTGGTGGGCGGCTCGCAGGCGCGCTCCACCACGGCGTTCAGCGCCTCGACGGAGGGCGCGGCCACGGCCGGGACGTCTGCCATGCGGTCACCCTAGTGCGGGGGGCCGACAGGTCCGCCGATCCCTGCCACCGAACCCGCCGACCGGCTCATCGGATGGTCATATCAATAACTGGCCTGGGGCGCCGTTAGCGGTGGGGGCGGTCGCGCGGGGGTGGCCGTTCCCGTCGGCTCGCCGTCCCGCAGTGGTGGCCGTCCCTCCGGCGCCTGCCGGTACGGGGCCGCTCGTGGTCCGGCGCCCCGCCCCCGCTGCGCCGACGAACACCTGTCGGAGGCGGCGTTCATGTCAATATCGCGGC